>CAMDDO010000065.1 GCA_945892755.1 Rhizobium sp. Q54
CCGGTCGCGACCGCCAGCGGCAGCGAGCCCAGCACCATCGCGCCGGTGGTCATCAGGATCGGGCGCAGGCGCTGCACCGCCGCTTCGATCACCGCCTCGCGCTTTGATAGCCCGCGCACCTGAAGCTGGTTGGCGAACTCGACGATCAATATGCCGTGCTTAGTTATGAGGCCGACGAGCGTGATCAAGCCGATCTGGCTATAGACGTTGAGCGTACCGCCAGTGAGCTTCAACGCCAGGAGCGCGCCGGTCATCGAGAGCGGCACGGTGACCATGATCACCAGGGGATCGATGAAGCTCTCGAACTGCGCGGCAAGAACCAGATAGATGAAAATCAACGCGAGCAGGAACGTCAAATAGAGCCCGCCCGACGAGGTGCGGAACTCGCGGCTCTGGCCCGAGAGATCGGAGATGATATTGGGCGGAAGCTTGGCCGCTTCGGCGTTCAGAAAGCCAATCGCATCGCCGAGCGTATAGCCGGGCGCGAGCGTCGCCGAGATGGTCGCCGAGCGCAGTTTGTTGAAGTGGTTGAGCTCCTTCGGCGTGACCGTCTCTTTGACTGTGACCAGGTTGGAGAGCGGCACCATCTGGCCCGAGGCCGCGCGCACGAAGATCTTGGTCAGGTCCTCGGGGTTCGAGCGGTCGACATCGGCGACCTGCACGACCACGTCATATTGCTTGCCGTTCTGCTTGAAGCGCGTCACCTGCCGGCCGCCCAGCATGGTCTCGAGCGTGCGGCCGATGGTGTCGATCTCGATGCCGAGATCGGCGGCCTTGTCGCGGTCGACCGACAATTTCAATTCCGGCTTGTTGAGCTTCAGATCGGAATCGAGGCTCTGCAGGCCCGGGTTCTGCCGCGCCGCCGCCAGCAATTGATTGACCGCGGCGTCGAGCTCCGAATAGGGCGACGCCGTCTGCAAGACGAATTGGACCGGTTTGTCGATCGGGCTTTGGCCGAGCGAGGGCGGGTTGATCGGGAACGCCAGAATACCGGGAATACCGAAATAGGGCCCGCCGAGCTTGGCGACGATTTCCTGCTGCGAGACGTCGCGCTCCGCCCATTCCTTCAAGCGCACGAAGCTGATCGCCTGCGTCACCACCGGGAAGCCGACGACGAGAAAGAACTTCTCGACCTCTGGAACCGTCTTGTTGATCTCCTCCATCGCGCGCGCATGGCGGAAGGTGTATTCGGGCGTCGAGCCTTCGGGTGCGATGCCGATGCCGACCACCGTGCCGCGATCCTCGACCGGCGCAAGCTCGGAGGGGATCACGGTATACATGACCCAGGCGATGCCGGCGACGCACAGCATCGAAAGCACGACGGCGGTGCGAATCGTGAGCGAAAAGCGCAGCACGCCGCGATATCGCTCTTTCAGCCACTCAAAGGCATTCTCGGTCGAGCGGTAGATGAGGCCCGGGTGCTTGTGCTGCTTGAGAATACGCGATGACATCATCGGCGAGAGCGTCAGCGCGACGAACCCGGAAACCACGACCGCGCCGGCAAGGGTCAGGGCGAATTCGGTGAAGAGCTTTCCGGTGCGCCCCGATTGGAACGCGACCGGCGCGTAGACCGCGGCGAGCGTGATCGTCATGGCGACCACCGCGAACGAAATCTCGCGCGCACCCTTGAACGCAGCGTCGATCGGTTTCATGCCCTGCTCGACATAGCGCGATATGTTCTCGAGCATGACGATGGCGTCATCGACCACGAGGCCGATCGCCAGCACGAGGGCGAGCAGGGTCAGCGTGTTGATCGAGAATCCGAACAAATACATCAGCGCGAAACTGCCGATCAGCGAGACCGGAATGGTGACGAGCGGAATCAAAGTCGCGCGCCATGAGCGCAGGAAAATGAAGATCACCGCGATGACCAGCGCGACCGCCTCGCCGATGGTCTCGAACACGTTCTCGATCGAGCGCTCGATGAAGACCGAGGAATCATAGGCAACCTCGACCTTCATGCCTTCGGGGGCGTTCGCCGTGATGCTTGGCACGACCTCGCGCACCGCCCGCGAAATGTCGAGCGGATTGGCGGTCGATTGCTTGACGACGCCGAGCGCCACCGCGTTTTCGGCCTTGTAGCGTGCGATCACGCGGGTATCGCGGGCGTCGATCTCGGCGCGGCCGACATCGGACAGCCGCACGAGATAGTCGCCGCTGTCGTGCACGACCAAATTGTTGAATTGTTCGGGCGTGCGCAGATCGGACTCGGTCAGCACCGTGAATTCGCGCGCCTCGCTCTCGATGCGGCCCGACGGGATTTCGACGTTTTGGCGGCGCAGCGCGGCCTCGACGTCTTGGGGCGCGAGCCCATAGGCGGCGAGGCGGGCGCGATCGAGCCAGATGCGCATGGCGAAGCGCCGCTCGCCGAAAATGCGCACGCCGGCGACGCCGGGCAGGTTCTGCAGCCGGTCCTTCACATAGCGGTCGGCATAGTCGGTCACCTCCAGCTCGGAGTGCCGATCGGAGGCGAAGGCGAGCCAAATAATCGGCTGGGCGTCGGCCTCGACTTTCGAGATCACCGGCTCGTCGACATCATCGGGCAAAAGCGCGCGCACGCGACCGACCCGGTCGCGCACATCGGCGGCGGCCGAATCCGCGTTGCGCTCTAGTCGGAAGCGCACCGAGATCTGGCTGATTTCGGGGCGGCTGATCGACGAGATCACATCGATGCCCTCGATGCCGGCGAGCGATTCCTCGAGCGGCTGGGTAACCTGGCTCTCGATGATTTCGGCGCTGGCGCCGGTATAGGAGGTCTCGACCGAAACCACCGGCTCGTCGATGTTCGGATATTCGCGCACGGCGAGTTGCTGGTAGGCGATCAGGCCGACCAGAGCGATGACAAGGCTGAGCACGGTCGCGAAGACCGGCCGGCGGATCGAAAGATCGGGAAGACGCACGACAACCTAGCCCTTGGCCGGTTCTGCGGGCTTCGGCGCGGCCTTGGTGGGCGGTGGCGGCGCGGGCGGCAAGGGCATGACCGCGGCGCCTTCGTAGATCTTGAGCACGCCCGCGGTGACCACGATGTCTTTGGGCACGAGGCCCTCGACGATCTCGACTCGGCCCTTGCCGCGCATACCGGTCTTAACCGGCACGAACGCAACCACCTTTGTGGCCTTGCCGTCGATCTCCTTGTCGATCACCTTGAACACGAAGCGGGTCTCGCCAATCGGCACCAGCGCTTCCTCAGGCACGAAAAGCGCGCTCGGGTTGGCCGTCAATTCGAGCGTGACGCGCGCGAACAGGCCGGGTTTCAACTCCCTGGTCGGGTTCGGAATACGCGCGCGCATGACGATCGCGCGGCCCGCTTTGTCGACCAGCGGGTCGATGGCGTAGACTTCGCCCAGGAACTCGCGACCCGGGAAGGCATCAATGCCGAGCGCGACCTTGTTGCCGACCGCGACCGCCGCCAGGAAGATCTCGGGCACGCGAAACTCAACCCGCAAGGGATCGATCATCTCGAGATTGATGATGTCGGCGCCGGGGCCGAGATAGTCGCCTTCGCTCACATGCTTGAGACCGAGCACGCCATCGAACGGCGCGACGATGGTGAGCTTCTTGAGTTGCGCTTCCATCAGCGCGACGGTTGCTTCATCGGCCTTTAATTGCGCGCGTGCTTCATCGAGTGTGCGCGCGGTGCCTGTGCCGCGTTTCATCAATTCGTCGGCGCGTTTGAAATTGGCACGCGCCAGCTCGATCGCGGCCCTCGATTGCTGAAGCTGTGCCTTTTCCATGGACGCGTCGAGCGTTACCAGGACCTGCCCGGCCTTGACCGGCTGACCCTCGGGCAAATTGAGCGAGGCGACGCGACCGGCGACTTCGGAGCGGACGATCACCGACTGGCTCGATTCCAGCGTGCCGACCGCAAAGACCGTGCGTTTGCTCGGCTCGACGCTCACTTCCGCGACTTCAACCGGGGTGGCGAAGCCCGGCGGCATGCCGAAGCCGCCGCCGGCCGGCTTGGCCTGAGCGACGAACACCCAGTACGCGCCGCCAAACAGCGCCGCAAACACGACGACCACGATGAAGGAGACGACCGCCCGCAGCACAATCCACCCAATCGAGTTTTCGATACCGCGCCCGCCGATCGACCCGGCAACAGGCAAAACGCAGACCGTGGCGCCGTTACTGGTTGGACGCTCCCGAGAATAGTTAGTGTGTCACCGCCCGCAGTCAAATCCAAGAGATAGCCGTGCGCGGCGCTGGCAATCCTCGGCCACCAGCCTCATTCTTGCGCCCGCCGGCCCAAGCCTTGCGTACCGTGGAAGGCGATGAGGGATTGTCGATGAACGTCGGAATTGCGCCGCCGCGCGCGAAAGCACTCGATCCGGGCAAATTCGCCGACCCGCGAGTCACGCGCGGTGGCAAGACGCGCGCCTCGGTGCCGTTGTCCGCGATCCGCACACTCTGGTTCAACACCGGAACGCTGTGCAACTTGACCTGCGCCAATTGCTACATCGAATCGAGCCCGCGCAACGACCGGCTCACATTCCTGGCGGCGGCTGACGTCGAGCCCTATCTGGACGAACTGGCCAAAGCGGGCGAGGCGGAGGCGGAGATCGGCTTCACCGGCGGCGAGCCGTTCATGAACCCGGCGCTGCTCGAACTTTTGGAACTCGTACTCGCGCGCGGTCACCGCGCGCTGGTGTTGACCAACGCGATGCGCCCGATGATGAAGCGGAAGGCTGACCTGCTCGCGCTGAAGGAACGCCATGGCGCGCGCCTCGCGCTGCGCGTTTCGCTCGATCACCATGATGAAGCGCATCACGCCGAAGAGCGCGGCGCGCGCTCGTGGCGCGCGACCCTCGATGGTCTGGTCTGGCTCGAGCGCAATGGCTTCGTGGTCCATGTCGCGGGCCGCACGCGCTGGGACGAGGGCGAGCCATCTTTGCGGGCCGGCTATGCCCGATTGTTTGGCGCGCTCGGGCTTGGCCTCGACGCGCATGATCCGCGTACGCTCGTGCTTTTTCCCGAGATGGATGCCGCGCTCGATGTTCCTGAAATCAGCGAGGCGTGCTGGGGCATTCTCGGCAAGCGGCCGGACGCCATGATGTGCGCGACCTCGCGCATGGTGGTGAAGCCGAAGGGCGAAACGGCCACCCGGATCATGCCCTGCACGCTGCTTGCCTATGACGATCGCTTCGCCATGGGTCGGACCCTGGCCGAGGCGAGGCAGCCGGTCGCGCTCAATCACCCGCATTGCGCGCGCTTTTGCGTGCTCGGCGGCGGCTCGTGCGCCGCCTGAGTGCATTCCCGATTGACGCCAAAAGAGCGGCCCGATAGAACAACGCCACGTCGTGGGATTTGAGCCGGCCGGCTTGCGACCACGTTAAACATCGCTAAAGGGCCGGAGCGCATGCGCCCCGGTCGTTCGGCCGGGGTTTTTTGTTGGGAGCTGCGCGGCATGACACAGGACAAGGGGAACGCGGCCCAGTGGCGTCCGGCGACGCGCCTGGTGCGTGGCGGCACGCGACGCTCGCATTTCGGCGAGACCAGCGAGGCGCTCTATCTGAGCTCGGGTTTCGTCTATGAGAACGCCGAAACCGCCGAGGCCCGCTTCTTGGGCGAGTCCGATGGCTTCGTTTATTCGCGCTTCGGCAATCCGAGCGTCGCCATGTTCGAACAACGGCTTGCTCTGTTCGAGGGCGCCGAAGCCTGCCGCGGCACGGCGAGCGGCATGGCGGCCGTCACCGCCGCCTTGCTCTCGATCTTGAAGGCCGGCGACCACGTCGTCGCGGCACGCGCCATGTTTGGCTCGTGCAACTATGTCATCGCCGTATTACTGCCGCGCTTCGGTGTTGAAAGCACGCTGGTGGACGGCCGCGATCTCGCGGCGTGGCGTCGCGCGATGCGGCCCAACACGCGCGCGCTGTTTGCCGAGACGCCGTCCAACCCGATGCTGGAAATAGTCGATCTCAGGGCCGTCGCGACGTTGGCACGCGAGGCCGGCGCGCGGCTCGTGATCGACAACGTGTTCGCCACGCCGCTTTTGCAGCGCCCGCTCGAATTCGGTGCCGACATCGTGGTCTATTCGGCGACCAAGCACATCGACGGCCAGGGGCGCTGCCTCGGCGGCGCGATCCTCGGCTCGGCGCAGTACGTCATGGATGAACTGACACCCATTCTGCGCAATACCGGCCCCTCGCTCAGTCCGTTCAATGCCTGGGTCTTGCTGAAAAGCCTCGAGACCTTAGAGCTTCGGGTCACGCGCATGTGCGACAACGCGGCGACGCTCGCCGGCCGCCTGGTCGGGCGACGCGGCATCGAGCGCGTACTCTACCCCTTCCTCGACAGTCATTCGCAGGTCGCGCTGGCGCGCCGCCAGATGGGCGCAGGCGGTTCGATCATCACGCTCGAAATCGAGGGCGGCAAGGCCGGTGCCTTCCGCTTCCTCAATCGGCTCCGTCTGTTCGATATTTCGAACAATCTCGGCGACGCCAAAAGCCTGGTGACGCACCCCGCCACGACCACACACCAGCGGCTCACACCGGCCGAGCGGGCGGAGCTCGGAATCACGGATGGATTGGTCAGGCTCTCGATCGGGCTTGAGGACGTCGATGATCTGGGCGATGACCTGAATGTCGCCCAGGGCGACGCCTAGAATCTCTGCCCATCTGGACAAAGCTCCGGTCGGCTCCGATATTTAGTAAGGATGGCCGGGCGTCGCGCGCTTCGGCCGTGCGGAGGATGCGCCACGATGTATCAGAAGGTGACGAAGGCGATCGAGATCACGGTTCGGCCGTTTTTCGTCGAGGATCAATCGGCGCCCGACGACAGCCATTTCGTGTTCGGCTACCACATCCGCATCCACAATCAGGGGGAGCGGGTGGTCAAGCTGATCAATCGGCATTGGCGCATCACCGATGGCAATGGCCGCCTGCAAGAGGTCAAGGGCCCGGGCGTCGTGGGCGAGCAGCCGGTGCTGGCGCCCGGCCAGGTGTTCGAGTATACGAGCGGCTGTCCGCTCAATACGCCATCGGGCATCATGGTCGGCACCTATGAGATGGTGGATGCGAGCGGGGAGCACTTCCTGATCGATATTCCGGCTTTCTCGCTCGACTACCCGAACCAACCCCGCCACCTGAATTGAACGGCGACGCGTTCACGCCGCCGGCTTGCATGAGAGGAGAGTCTCGTTGACGAAGACCACGCGCGCCGCCGCGCTGAGGGCAAAAGGACCATCCAAGCAGAGCGCGCCACGCGAGGTCGCACCGGTTAGCCGGGCGGAGGCCGAGGCGGCGGTGCGCACCATCCTGCGCTATTCCGGCGAGGACCCCGATCGCGAGGGTCTGCTGGAGACGCCGGCGCGCGTCGTCAAGGCCTATGACGAGTATTTCTCCGGCTACACGCAGGATCCCTATCAGATCCTCAAGAAGACCTTCGAGGAAACCGACGGCTATGATGAGATGGTCGTGCTCAAGGGCGTGCAGTTTAGCTCGCACTGCGAGCATCATATGGCGCCTATCGTCGGGCGCGTGCACATCGGCTATTTGCCCGATCGCCGCGTGGTCGGCATCTCCAAACTGGCGCGCATCGTCGAGGTCTACGCCAGGCGCCTGCAGATCCAGGAGAAGATGACCGCGCAGATCGCCGATACGCTGAATGGCGTGATTCAGCCGCGCGGCGTTGGCGTCGTGGTCGAGGCCGTGCACCACTGCATGACCACGCGGGGCATCCACAAATCGGGTGTGCTGATGGTGACAAGCCGCATGCTCGGCTCGTTTCGGGCGGACCCGAAGACCCGCCGCGAGTTCCTCAATATGATCGGGAATCCCTCGACGCGCGGCCTGGACTGAGCGTTGAATCAGCTTGGATTGAGCTCGGCCTCGTCAAGGCTCGCGTAGTCGAGCTTGGTACCGAGCAGGATCGCGCCGGTGAGGTTGGCGCCGCTGAGATCGGCCGAGCTCAGATTCGCGCCGGTCAGGTCCGCACCGCTGAGATTGGCGCTGCGCAGAACCGCACCGACCAGATTGACCGGCCACGACATTCGGGCGTTCGCGCCGGGCTCTCGCATTTCGACCGGTCGCAAGCTGGCGCCGCTGAGATCCGCCTGAATCAGGAATGAGCGCGTCATATTGGCGCCATCGAGACAGGCGCCGCTAAGTTTGGCCTTGTCGAGCGCGCTGGCGCAGAGATCGGCGAGCTGGAGATTGGCGTGTTCGAGGTTGGCACCCGATAGATCGGCGCCGCGCAGGATGGCGGCGCTCAACTCGGCGCGGCCCAAATCGAGATTGCGCAGGTCGGCATCGGCCAGATCGGCGCGCATGCCTTCTCGACCGCACGTCTTTATCCAGCGCGCGTGCAGTCGCAGGACATGGCGGATGTCGAGCGAGCCGGCGGCCTCGATCAGCGCGGCCGGCGTCGCCGGTGCGCCGGCGCCCTCGGCCGGCGCGTGTCGGCCGGTCTTGCCGATCTTCGTCCCGGTGGTGTTGGCGCCGGTCAGATCGGCATCGCATAGATCCGCGTCGCGCAGATCGGCGTGACTCAGATTGGCATTGGTCAATAGAGCGGCGCGCAGGTCGGCCTTGCGCAGGTCGGCGCCTTCAAGGTCGGCATCGCTGAAATTGGCGCCGGCCAAGCGGGCCTCTCGGCAATCGGCGCCTTGCATTTGGGCGCCGGTGAAATCGGCACCCTTGTCGAGCCCGCGGCGTCGCGGGCTCGCTTGCTCCTGGCCGGCGTCCGGGCTCGAGGCGTATTGGGTGACCTGCTGTGTCGCACCGAGCAGTCGGCCGCCCCGGCAATCCGCGTTCCTAAGGTCGGCGCGGCTCAGGCGCGCGCGGCGCAACGAGCCGCCGCGCAGGTCGGATGCGGTCAGCACCGCGGTGTTCAAATCGGCATCGTCAAGCCGCACGCCGAAAAGGTCGGCCTCGCACAGCAGCGCGCCCGCGAGCGCGGCGAAGCTGAGGTCAGCGCCGGTTAGCTTGGCCAAGCGCAAATTGGCGCCGCCCAAATCGAGGCCATGCAGTTTCGCGAGGCTTAAATCGAGCCGTGCGCCGCCAGGTTGCTGACAAAGCCAGCGCCGATGCGATGACAGGCGCCGCTCGAGCTCGGCGGAGCTGAGCGCCGCGACCCCGCTGTCGGTATTGCGACGACGCTCGCTCGTCGAATGAGACGACATCCTTGTCCTCTGCCGGGCTGGACGCGATTCTGCTGCTATCTCCGTTGGTTATAGGTTGGCAAGGTTGACATTTCGCTAAGGTTGCAAGCGGACGTTGAGAGGCAAGCCTCGGTCGCCATCCACCGGTTGTGGCGAGCCGCCCTTATGGCTCAATCGGCGGCGGTCTCGGCCCTTTCCGGCCGAGATTCAGCCGGCCGCCCCGCAAGGCCGAACCAACGTACCAAATCGTCCACCATCATCAGGACGGCCGGTACCAGAACAAGCACGATCAGGGTCGATCCGGCGAGTCCGAACACGATGGTGACCGCCATCGGCTTCAGGAATTGCGCTTGAAGGTCGGTCTCGAACAACAGGGTGACGATACCAAAGATGGTGGTGACCGAGGTGAGCACGACCGCGCGCAGGCGATCGACCGAAGCGTTGATCAGCGCCTCGCGCACTGCCTCGCCGGCCGCGCGGCGTTCCTTATAGGCGTCGACCAAGACGATCGAATCATTGACCACGATGCCGGAAAGTCCCAGCAACGCGACCAGCGAAAGGATCGTGAGGTCGAAGCCGAGCGCGAGATGGCCAAGCACCGCCGCGATCACGCCGAACGGGATCACCGCCATGACGCCGAGCGGGATGAGATAGCTGCTGAAGACCCAAGCGAGAATAATGTAGATCGCGGCAAGCGCGATCACCGTGCCGGCCATCATGTCGCCGACGGTCTTGGCTTGTTCCTCGGCCTTACCCTCGAACGAGAGCGCGACGCCGTGCTTGCGCGCGATCTCGGCCAGGCCGGCCTCTTCGGCGGCGGCGAGCACCTTGTTGTTGGTGGTGACGGTCTCGTCGACCTCGCCGGTCACCGCGACCTGGCGCTTGCCGCCCTGGCGCTTGATGCGCGAATAGCCCTCGGCATCGCGCAGCGTGACGATCTCGGCGAGCGGGACTTCGATTCCGCTCGGGCCGAGAACATAAAGATCGCGCAGGCTGCCGGAATCTAGGCCTTGCTTTGCCAGCAACACCTTGACCGTGACTTCTTCGTCGCCGCGCCCGAAGCGTTTGGCGATCGCGCCTTCGAAGGCGCCGCGCACCTGGCGCGCCACGCTCTCGGTGGTGAAGCCGAGCGCGCGGCCACGCACATTCAACTCGACGATCGTCTCTTCCTTGCCATAGGGCAGGTCGTCGGCGAGGTCGCGCGTGCCGGGAAAGCGGCCAAGCAGCGCGCGAATTTCGACCGCCGCGGCCTTGAGGCTGGCGAGATCGTTGCCGGACACGCGCACGTCGATCTCGCGGCCCGGTGGACCCGATTGCTGCTCGACGATCGCAAGCGTCTCGATGCCGGGCACCGGTTCGATCGCGGCGCGCCAGGCCTTGATGAGTTCGGACGTGCGCACCTCTCGCTGATCGGAGGGCACCAGCTCGACGCGCACATTGCCGATGTGGTCGGCGGTACCCAGGAAGAACTCGTCGGAGCGGCCGGCCGGCTGGCCGACGCCGACCACGCTCATGCGCACGACGCCGCCTTTGCCTTCGCTCAACTTTGCTTCGGCGGAGTAGAGCGCGCGCTCCATTTCCTGCGCCATGGCGAGCGTGGTCGCGCGCTTGGTGCCTTCGGCGAAGGTGACATTGGCGAACACCGTGTCCGCTTCGGGCGAGGGGAAGAAGACGAAGGAGATGCGCCCGCCGGCGAACAGGCCACCAACCAAAACAAGGAGTCCAAGCGCGATGGCGATGGTCAGATAGCGCCACGACAGAGCGACCGTGACGAAGCGCCGATAGGGCCCGGTGCGGAAACGCTCGAATCCGCGCAGGAACCAACCATTGAAGCGGTTGCCTTGGCCGTTCACCTTGCCGAGCGAATGACGCAGATGATTGGGTAGGATGAGGAAGCATTCCAGCGTCGAGCCGAGCAAGACCGCGATCACGACGAGCGGAATCGCCATGATGATCTGGCCGATCACGTCGCCGATCATGAACAGTGGCGCGAACGCCACCGCGGTCGTGGCGGTCGCCGCCATGACGGGCCAGAACATGCGGCGCGCGCCGAGCTCGGCCGCCCGACTCGCGGGCACGCCGCGCTCGCGCAGCGTCACCGCGTGCTCGCCGACCACGATCGCGTCGTCGACGATGATGCCGACCATGAGGATCAACGAGAACAGGCTCACCATGTTGATGGTCTGGCCGGTCACGAGCATGATGGCGAGGCCGGTCAGCAACGAAACCGGAATGCCCATCGCGATCCAGAACGCGACGCGCGCGCTCAAGAACAGAAACAACACGAGGAGCACGAGCCCGAGGCCCTGCAAGCCGTTCACGACGAGCAGATTGATGCGGCTCTGGATCATCTCGGCGACGTTGTCGAAGCGCTCGACCTTGAGCATGGGCGGCAGCGTCGGCAGCAGGCCCTCGACATAGGCGTCGAGCTCCCTCGCCTCGCTCAGCGCATCGGCCGTGGGCGCGCGCATGACGCGGATCTCGACCGCCGGCAGGCCGCGCCGGTACTGCACCGGCTGGTCCTCGTCGAAGCCCTCGACCACCCTGCCAAGGTCGTGCACGTTGAGCCGCTCGTTTCCGGCGCCGGTCTTCAGCTCGATCGCGCCGACCGCCTCGGCGGTTTCGGCGAGACCGAGGCTGCGAATTTGACGCTCGGAGGCAGCCGGCAACGTGCCGGACGGCAGGTCGAGCGACGCGGCGCCGATACGGCCTGCCAAATCGACCGTGCTCACCCCCAGCTGGCGCAGCACGCCGGGTTTGATCTCGAGGCGGATTTCTTCGTCACGCGCGCCAATCAGCTCGACCTTGGCGACGCCGGCGTCAAGCAGCTCTTCGCGGATACGCTTGGCGGCGGCCTTGATGGCCGCCTCGCTATAGGGGCCGGAAACGATCAGACGGCCGACGGTCTCGTAATCGGAGACGCGGCTGATGATCGGGCGCTCGATGTCCTCGGGCAAGGTGGTAAGGCGCGCGACCGCGCTATCGACCTCGCTCAAGGCCGTTTCCATGTCGCTGCCCGGCTCGAATTCGAGCAGAACCAGACCGACGCCCTCGGCCGATTGCGAGAGCACGCGCTTGACGCCGTCGATGTCCCGCATCTCCGGCTCGATCACGCCGACGATGTTGGAATCGACATCCTCGGCGCTGGCGCCGGGCCAGTTGACCGAGACCGTGATCCAATCGATGCGGAAGTCGGGGAAGAACTGGGTATTGAGCCGAACGAGCGCGACCAGCCCGACCACAATGAAGATCACCATCAAGAGATTGGCGGCGACCCGGTGCCGCGCGAACAGCGTGAGCAGCCCGCCGCGTTCGCCTGGGGGCTCGGCCTCGGGCTCGGGCGGCGCCTCGCTCATCGCGCGGTCACCTTGGCGCCCGGGCCGAGCTCGGCGAAGCGGCTGGTGATGACGACATCGCCCGGCTTGAGCGCGCCGCGCACCACGACGTCATTGCCGAGACGGGCCAACAGCTCGACCGCGCGTGGAGCGGCCCGGCCATCCTCGACCGCATAGACCGTGCGCTCGTCATGTAGCGCCGTCTCGGGCAATTGCGCCGCGGCGTCGTAGGTTCGGTCGGGCAATCTGATCTCGACGAAGGCGCCAGGGCGAAGCGGCGTGTCGCCTTCGATCGGCGCGAGGCGCGCGAATAGCTCAACGCCGCCGGTCTTGGGGTCGACCCGGCCATCGGCGCGGGCGAGGCGCGCCTCGAAGCGCGTTTCGGACGCGCCGGAGTGCCAGATCACCGTGGCCGGTTTGCCGTCGAGCGTGCCGCCGTTCGCGATCAAACGCCCATAGACCGCGTCGCTCAGATGGAAGCGCGCCTCGAGCGCGCCTAGATCGACCAAGCGGCCGAGCCGGTCGGTCAGCGTGAGTTCCTTGCCGATCGAGCCCGAGGTCTCGCTCAAATAGCCGTCGAACGGCGCGACAATGCGCGTGTCGCTTAGATTGCGTTCGGCGCGCTTGATCAAGAGCTGGTTGCGGGCAATCGTGGCGCGGGTTTGCTCGGCGCGCGCGCGCCATGCCTTCAGCGTATTGCGCCGAGCGGTGCGTGCCTCTTCGCGTTCGCTCAACTGCATGCGAATGTCGTCGATCGATTTGTCGGTGCCGACGCCGCCTTCCTTGAGCTTCTTGCGCCGCTCAAGCTCGCGCTCGGTCAATGCCATCTGGTCGTCATCTTGCTTCAGGCTGGCGGTCTCGGTGGCGATCTGCGCTTCGAGCTCGGTCAAGTGCGCTTTGGCTTCGGCAAGCGTGGCCTCCGCTTCGCCGAGCGCGAGCTCGTAATCGAAGGGGTCAACCGCGACTAGCAGATCGCCCGCCTTAACCCTGCCGCCATCGACGAAGGCCGGGCTGGTCGTGACGATCTTGCCGGCGACGGCGGCGCGCAGTTCGGCGTCGCGCAGGGCGACGATCTCGCCAAAGGCGACGATCTCGGGCGTAATCGTGTCAATCGTCGCGCTGACCGTCGAGACCAGCCAGCTCGTTTCCGCGGGCGGAGCGGGCGTGAGCACGGGCTTGGTCGCCTGAAGCACCCCGGCTATGCCAACCGCGCCGATCAAGGCGAGCACCGGAAGGGCGATCTTGAAGAAGGTCTTGACGCGCACGAGGAAGTCACCTCACTTGAGAATCAGGCCACATATGGCGTGGAAATCGACCCGATTCAATCCTCGCCGGCTTGCCTCGGCCGGCGCAGGGCGCGACAATCACGCCCGAACCCGAGAAGGACAGCCCCGTGCCCGGCCAGCGCTACACGCCCGTTGAAATGATAACGAAGCTGGTGTCGTTCGACACCACGAGTCGGGATTCGAATCTGCCGCTGATCGACTTCGTGGCCGACTATTTGAAGGGCCATGGCATCGCCTCGCACCGGATTCCGGACGAGACCGGCAAGAAGGCCAATCTCTACGCCACGATCGGACCGAAGGACGTGCCGGGCATCGTGCTCTCGGGCCATACCGATGTCGTGCCGGTCGATGGTCAGCCCTGGCTGACCGATCCGTTCAAGGTGGTCGAGAAGGACGGCCGGCTCTATGGCCGTGGCACGACAGACATGAAAAGCTTCTCGGCGGTCGGGCTTTCGTTGGTGCCGGAATTCCTCAAACAGCCTTTGAAGACGCCGATCCATTTCGCGCTCTCCTATGACGAGGAGGTAGGCTGTCTCGGCGCGCCGCGCATGATCGCGCAACTGGGCAAGCTCGGGGTCATGCCGAAGATCGTCATCGTCGGCGAGCCGACCGACATGACCGTGGTCAACGCGCACAAGGGCGTGCGCAGCTTCCGCACCGTGCTGACCGGGCTCGAGCAGCATTCGAGCGCGGTTCATCTCGGCGTCAACGCGGTGATGTACGCCGCCGAAATCGTTCATTTCCTTGGGCAGTTGGCCGAGGAGTGGCGCACGATGCGAAGCCGGCCCGAGAGCGGCTTCGAGCCGCCCTATACGACGATCCATGTCGGCACCATTCAGGGCGGCACGGCGCAGAACATCATCCCGCGCCATTGCGTGTTCACCTGGGAATATCGGCTGATTCCGGGCGATGACGGCGAGCAGATCAAACGCCGCTTCGATGAGTTCGTCGCGGGCACGATCCTGCCGAAGATGCGCGCCGTGTGGCCCGAGGCGAATGTCGAGACCGCGGTGCGGGCGGCCGTGCCGGGCTTGAAGCCCGAGGACGGCTCGTCGGCCGAGGCACTGTGCAAGGCGCTGGCGCGCACCAACGAAGTCGGCGTGGTCTCCTACGGCACCGAGGCGGGGCAGTTCCAGGAGGTCGGCATCTCAACGGTCGTGTGCGGCCCCGGCAACATCCGGGAAGCCCACAAGCCGAACGAGTACATCGAGCTCGCCCAGGTCAAGCAGTGCGAGGCGTTCTTGCGCCGCCTGTTGACCGAGGTATGCGCGGCGTAAGGCGCCGCTCCTCCCCTTGGTGGGAGTCCCGATCTATTTTAGTTCGCGCTCGCTCTCTTTGATTTTCAGATCGTTCGCGCTGGTTTCCTGCAAATACATTTTTCCGTCGGGCGCGAACTCCCAATATTCGACGCCGAAGGTGCGGAACCACTGGCCGGTCTCGCCGTCCTTCCACTCGCTGATGAAGCGGGCGGAGATCGCGTTGCCGGTATAGGTGCCGAGCGTCTTCTTCAGGCGATAGCCCTCGGCGCGCTTGAAGCGGGCCTTCAGGAAGTCGGTGATCGCCGGCTTGCCCTCGACGAAATGCTCACGATAGCGCCAGCGCACGTCGTCCGTGTAGCCCGCGGCCGCGATCTTCGCGTCGCGCGTGTTCCACGAATCCTCGCAGAACTGCACCATGGCTTGGGCGCTTTTGGCGTCGAACGGCGGGCGGGGCGCGGGCAGCATGGCGGTTCCTCTTCTTCGATTTCCTCTATCGTCATGCCCGGACTTGATCCGAGCATCCAGGCTTTTCTTGTTAGTCTGGATTGCCGGGTCAAGCCCGGCAATGACGAAGTAGAGGTGGCAAGGGCGATCGTTACGCCGCTAAACCCAAGCTCTTCCGCCAGTCGCGTGCGGCGGCTTTGGCGGATGACGCGGCGTCGGGGCTATCGGGCAGCGCGGAGCAATAGGCCTCGATCGCCTTGTCGGCCAAGGGCGCCCATTTCTTGACCCAGCCATCGAGCACGGCCTGGTTGCCCGGCACTTTCACCAAGAAATCGATGAGCGCCTTCGACCAGCGGCGGGAGCGTTCGGAATCGATCAATTGCGCGTCGCTCAAGAGGCCGAACAGCGTGTCGCCATGATTGCGCGCGGCGGCGCCGAGCTGACGCAAAAAGGCCTCGTCGAATGCCGGCTTGGTGATGAGATTGAGTGCCACGAAATGCTCGCCCCAATCATAGGCGATAAGGGTTTTCTCGATCAGCTCGCGAAAGCCCTGCCAGGCCGGATCGTCTTCCCAGGCTTTGCGCTCGGTCGTGCCGAAGCCGGCATTCGGGTGGAACTTGGAGAGCTCCTTGGTGCGATAGGCGAGCCGCTGCAACCAGCGCAATTGATCGGCGGCCTGGAACATCGCGCAATTCTCGACGGTGCTGGCGTGCGCGAGCTGCACCAAATAGGCCGAGCCCATTTGGAGCGCATGGATCGGATAGCGCCCGGGCGTATAGAGCCGGACGAGCGTCTTCAGCCATGACGCGCTCAGGCCCTTGTCATGCTCGGTCCGATTGTGATCGTTCAGCAGGCCATCGACATAAGCCTCCTGGCCGTCTTGCATCATATTGTAGGTGCGATAGACGATCTGCTCGGGATCGCGGAAGGCGTTCCAATCCGGATGTTTGAGCGGGCTCTCATTGCGATATTGGATGTACCACTTGCTCAAGGGCACGGTCGGGCTCATCGCCCAGGGACGTTTCGGGTCCTCCGTGCTCCAGATCAGATTGGTCGAGACGATTTCATATTCGCTCGGCCGGCGCTTCAGCTTGGCGAGGTGGCTGAAGGTCTTGAGCGGCTTCGACAGATCGTCAATATCGGCCATGATGAATCCCCCGCTGAAGCGTGGCGCCTAGAGCCGCTTCTCGAGATAGAAGCGCATGGTGGTGTCGGTGGTTTCGATGCGCCCGGAAAACGAGGTGAGATTGACTTCGAGCTCGGGCATCTGGAACGGCCGACCGAGCGCGCGTTCGAGCGTCTCGCGCCGCACGATGCATTCGTTCTCGGTCTCGATCCGGACATAGGCCAGGTGATCCTGGATGACGAACTCCTTGCCCGGATTGTCCTCTTCAAGCGCCTGGATCACCGCGTCGGCGATTTCGCCCGAGCGCAGGACCGGCCCGACCGAATTATTGCGCGTCGCGTCGCTCTGATTGGCCATCATTGTTCTCCCTCAGCCCTTCAGGGCTTGGCGAATTTTGGTTCGATGCCCGCGACATCGACATAGATGTCATCACCATCGAGCTTCAACGGATAAAGCGCGAGCTCGGCATGATCGGGGTTGACACCCTTGCCGGTCAATACGTCGAACTGCCAGAGATGCATCCGGCAGGTCAGAACGGCGCCCTGAAGATCGCCATCAACCAGTTCGACCTCTTGATGCGGGCAGATCGATTGGATCGCGCGGAGCTCGCCGCCCTCGGCATGAACCACAACGATCTCGGTGCCTTCGACCGTGAAGGCTTTCATCTCGCCTTCCCAGACATCGTCTTTGCCGCACACTTTCTGAAACGCCATCCAAGGCTCCCTGCGAGTCCTAATTGTCCGCGAAAAAGATATCGAAGCTATCCATCTGCCGGGGCTGGCAATCGTCGAAGCGCATGGTGCGGGCGAAGACGGGCGCATCGTCATGCGATGTCGTGCGCCGTACGCGCAGCACCCGGCCGGGTTGGTCCGGCACGTGATGGCCGACTGAGAATTGCGCGCAATAACGCGCGAGTTCATCCATGGTGAAATCGGTATCGACCTCGACGGTTTTTACGTGACCGTCGCCCTCGAAGCGCGACAGGATGAATAGCTTGCGCCCGCCCTTGAAACCGAGCGAGCAATCGGACAGCGGCGAGACCTGGCCCTTGGCGGCGTGGCCGTGCTTGCCGCGATAGGCCTCGATCCATTCATAATTGTTCGAATCGCGCCCGCCCTCGCTGACCACGCCGATGCCCATATAACGCAGCACGGTTTCGGGCGTCGGCGGGTCGAAGCGACCGAACACCAACATGTCGACCAGACTCTCGTGCTGCTTATAACGTTCGGGATCGCTCTCGAAGATCCATCGGCAGACCGGCGTGCAGAAATGATAGCGCCGGCCCTCGAAATCGAGCTGAAAAGCGCGCGCCTTCCAGGGTGGGCCAGGCCGGTTGGCGATCGGGATTTGGCAGATATTGCAGATCGGCGGGAAGACCTTCTGCTGGGTCAAATCCTCGCGGCCGGCGAGTAGGCTATCGATGATGGTGTCCCAATAATGCCCGAAACTGGCGTTCCAGCCCGGGTATTTCCGGTCGAGCCACTCACGCTCGGCCGGGCCGACCCCGGCCACTGGGTGCCACCACATGGTCGGGCGATAGGACCACACGCCACCCTGTTGTATGTGATGATGGACCTCAATGTCGTTCAGAAAGATGTCCCAATACCATGGCCGCTCGAGGCCAAGGTCTTTCAGCTGACGCTCGAACTGGCGAATCACCCATTCGTGCATGAATTCCTTGAACGACATGTGCCGCTTGTCGAGCGGGATGTAATAGTCCATCGGAATACCGGTCAGCACGGCGAAGACGCGCCAGAGACGCCAGAAGCCGACATCGACCGCGTACTGCACCTCGGCGGTCTTGCCGTGTTTCACCATCATGTCGATCAGCGGAATGCCGAGTTGCGCGTGGCGCGCTTCATCCGATTGTACGCTGGTGATCAGATTGGCGAAGGTGAAATCGCCAACGCTTTCGGCATCGGCCGCGAGACCGACCATTTGCAAATTGGTGAAGCCGGTCTCGAAGATGAACGAGGTCATGATCGAATTGGTCACCGCGTCTCGCGTCATCATGACGTCGTCGAAGCAATGCCGGCCGCCGATGATCAGCCAGTTCTTGGTGTGATGTGCCTCATGCGCCCAATCGAATTGTCGGTCGCGCGCGAGCAATTCGTGCGGAAAGAACAATTGCAGCTGGGAATGGCGCATTTCGTCGAGCATGCCGAAGGTCGCCATGTTGCGCATCGAACCGGCGCGGCCGAAGCGCGTGTTCTGGCCCTGTAGCTGGCAGGCGGCATATTCGGTCAGGGGGATCGCGCCATAATGCAGCTTGAGGATGCCCATCCATTCGGGCCCGGCCAGGTTGTAATAATTGGAGCGATGCAACGCGGCCTTGACCGAATAGACACCGGCATCCTTCTCGCGCTGAACCTTGACGTATTCGCGATAGGAAACCTTGTAGGGCTCGTCATAAGCCTCCCAAGCCGTGGTCGGCAGATGATAGGGGTCGGCCAAATCGCCAGGGAACAAATCGCCCTCGGTGACATACCGCGGGGACCAATTGGTCGCGCGCGCGATGTCGTACCACTCGGAGCGCTCAAGCAGCGCCATGACGATCTCCCCGCACTGTCGGCGCGCCCTTGTCGCCGGGCGCTTGCCGCGATCGTTGCTAGGTAAAATAGATGTCGAGGCAGTCGAGATGCCCGAGCTTCGCTTCTTCGACCTTCATACCGGGTGGGAAGGGGGGCGCGTCGTCGGTCTCGGTCGTGCGTCGCACGCGCAAGGTTTTGCCCGGCTGTTCCGGCACGTGCAGCCCGACCGAGTGCACCTTGCAAGCCGCCGCCAGCTCATCGAAGCTCATCTCGGTGTCGACATTCACCACCTTGATGTGCGCGTCGCCCTCGAAACGCGACAATATGCCAAGCGCCGCCATAACCTACTCCGCCGCCTGCTTGCGATGGCCATCGACCCAGGAATAGTCGTAGCCGTCGCGCCCGCCATTGGAGACCACGCCGATACCCATATAGATGAGCACCTGGGGCAAGGTCGGCGGGTCGATCACGCCCGAGAACATGCGATCGACGATGGTCTCGAAATCCTTATAGCGCTCGGGCTCCTGCTCGAATATCCATTTGCAAACCGGCGTGCAGAAATTGAAGCGCTTGCCCTGGTAGTCGAGCTGATAGACGCGCGCCTTCCATTTCGGCCCCGGCCGGTTTGAGACCGGGATCTGGCACATGTTGCAAATGACCGGGATGCAATTCGGGTGCGTTTTTTCTTCGTGGCCATCGAGCAGATTGCCGGTGATGACGTCCCAATAGCGGCCATAGGAATCGTTCCAGCCCGGATATTTCTGTTCGAGCCAAGCGCGCTCCTTGGGCCCGACCGCGCCTGGCGGATTCCACCAGACGGTCGGACGCCACGACCAGATGCCGCCCTGCTGGCAGTGATGATGGTTCTCGATGTCGTCGAGGAAGAGATCCCAATACCATGGCTTCTCGAGCCCGATATCGCTCAGCTGACGGGCGAATTGCTTGATCACCCATTCATGCATGAACTCCTTGAACGACATGTGTCGGTTCTTGAGCGGGATGTAATAGTCCATCGGGATGCCGGTCAGGATCGCGAACAGGCGCCAGACCCGCCAGAACGAGATATCGAGCGCCTTCTGCGCTTCGGCCTTCTTGCCGTTCTTGATCAGGATTTCGATCGAGGGTGTGCCGAGCTGGGCGTGACGCGCTTCGTCCGACTGGATGCTCGTGATCATGTTCGAGAAGGTGAAATCGCCCATGGCCTCCGAATCCGAGGCGAGACCGACCATCTGCAAATTGGTCAAGCCGGTCTCGAACGCGAAGGAGAGCATGATCGACGTCGTGATGGCGTCGCGCGTCATCATGATGTCGTCCATCGTGTGACGACCGCCCAACACCGCCCAGTTCTTGGTGTGCGCCGCCTCATGCGCCCAATCGAACTGGCGATCGCGCGCGAGCAATTCATGCGGGAAGAAAAGCTGCAGCTGGGTATGCCGCATCTCATCCATCATGCCGAAAGTGGCGGTGTTGCGCATGCCGGGCGCCTTGGAGAAGCGCGACATACGCCCTTGCGCCTGGCAGGCTTGGTACTCGGTCAGCGAGACCGCGCCATAGTGCAGCTTCAATAGGCTCAAATAGCCTTCATCGGCGCTGTCATAATATTTGGAGCGCGAGAGCGCGGCCTTGACCGAATAGGCGTTCGAGTCCTTCTCGCGCTGGACCTTGACGTATTCGCGATAGCTCACTTTGTAGGGCTCGTCGAACGCCTCCCAGGCCGTCATCGGCAGCCCAAATGGGTCGCTTAAATCAGGCGGAAACAGGTCGGTCTCTGTGACATAGCGCGGCGTCCAATTGGTCGCCCGCGCGACGTCGTACCATTCCGATCGATCAAGCAGAGCCATCTACGCCTCCATCGCCCAAACCAGGCGGCCACCGTGGTGGGCCGGCCCTAAGGAAACACGCACACCTAGACTTCCCACTCTACACACCAGGACGCGGCGCTCAAGGCGGCGGCACTCCTTCAACCTGCCGCCCGAGAACTAATCAACACAAAAAACCTCGGAATAGCGAAACCGGGGTTCTTTCCATGGTTGGCCGAGAACGCCCGAGTCGCACCCGGTGTCTTGATGGTTCGGCGCGAAAGCCGGACCGATGCCTGGTCGATCATCGCTAGGGCCCCGGCAAAACCCGAGTCTTGCGTCACAGATGTTGCCGTTCGGCCACAGTCAGGGGCTATTCTGCCCCGAGGGTTCCAAATTTCCGCTGCTTTGGCGTTGAGCCGTTAGGGCCAATATGAGCCCGCATTCCCCGAGTAACCCGCTGAGTTTGCTGTCCTGATGGCGGTATTTGTCATATAATTCATTGTGTTACAGGCGGAGAGGGACGGGTTTCATGGATCACCCAGAGGGTGCGGGTTCCGGGCGGGGTGATCGGGTGGATTTCGA
>CAMDDO010000066.1 GCA_945892755.1 Rhizobium sp. Q54
CAGTCGCGCCAAGCGCCAAGACGCCGGGCGCCGAGGAATCCGAAGAACACCGTGACCGTGGCAGGCGCCGGCGCCGGCGTGGCGGCCGACGGGGACGCGGCGACGGGCCGCAGGCCGGCGGGGTCGAGCGTGCGTCGAGGCATGCCGAGGAACCGAGCTATGGCGCCGCCCAGCCTCCGGCGGAACCCGAGTCATGGGCGGGCGGACCGCCGGCCGGGGGCGATGCGATCAGGGTCGATACGGATGCAATCGAGCGGCCGACCGCCGAGGCACCACGACCTGTCCCGGCGCCAGAAGCGCCGCGTCTGCCGATCGTCGATGAGATGGAGAATGGCGCGGCGCGCTTCGATGCCAACGAGCGACCCGGCGAATCCAAGTCGGAAACCGGCGGCCCGTCACGCCGTGGTTGGTGGCAACGGGTGTTGACCGGTCGGTAGCGCCGTCCGGCGCGCCAAGCGTGCGTTAGCCTCTCAGGCGCCGAGCCAGCGCCTGAGGGCGTCGCACGCCGCATCGATCTGATCGTTCGGGCCGGCGAAGCAGAAACGCACGAAGCGGCGGCCACGCTCGCGATCGAAATCGACCCCCGGCGTCGCCGCGACACCGGTCTCGGTCAGCATGCGCTGACAGAACGTCTCGCTGTCATTGGTCAGGCGCGACACGTCGGCATAGAGATAAAACGCGCCATCGCAGGGCGCGAGCTCGCCAAAGCCACTTTCCTTCAGCGTCTTGATCAGCAAAGAGCGATTGCGCGCGTAACGGAGCACGTTGGCGTCGAGCTCATCGCGACAATCGAACGCGGCGAGCGCCGCGTGTTGAGATAGCGCCGGTGGCGACACGAACAGGCTCTGCGCCAGCCTTTCGATCGGGCCCACCAGATCATGCGGCACCACGAGCCAACCGAGCCGCCAGCCGGTCATCGCGAAATACTTCGAAAAGCCGTTGGTGACGATCGCATGCTCGGAAAATTTCAGGGCCGTCTCGGCGCGCTCGCCGAACGTGATGCCATGATAGATTTCGTCGGAAACCAGGCGAATGTCATGCGCTTCGCAATAGCGGCAGAGCGCCGCCAGACGCTCGGGCTCGATCACAGTTCCGGTCGGGTTCGACGGACTGCCGATGATCAGGCCGTTGGGGCGCTCCGGCAAAGCCTCGAGGAGTTCGACGGTCGGTTGGTAACGGTGCTCGGGGCCTGCCGGTATTCGCATGATCTCGATGCCATGCGCCGCGCACATGTTGCGATAGGCGGGATAGCTCGGGTCGACCAACGCGATTCGATCACCAACGTCGAACGCTGCGAGAAAGGAAAGGATGAGGCCGCCCGACGAGCCAAGCGTCAGAATCACGCGCTCGGGCGGCACCTCGACGCCATAATAATCCGCGTAATGGCGCGCGACGCGCCGGCGTAGCGCCGGCGTCCCGACGGACTCGGTGTAACCGAGGTTCGCCGACTCAAGCGCGGCATGCGCCGCCTCGATCACCTTGCGTGGTGGACCCGAGCCGGGCTCACCTGTCTCAAGGTGCATGACGGTCTCGCCATTGGCGGCCCGCTGGTTCGCCATGGCGAGGACCTGAAGGGCGAGAAACGGGGGTATTTCTGCACGCTTGGACATGTGCATTGTTCTACCCTCGATGCGATTAATTTGACGCTAATAGACCCCGCCAACGCCGAGCCCGAAGCCGCGCGGCTCGCTGCCAAAGACGCAGGTTTCCGGCGAGCGAGGCAGGCCGCCGAGGCAGGCAATCGCCGCGACCCGCCCGATTTCAGGCACTTCATCGAGGATGTGGCCGCGATCCTGAAGCGCGCTTTTTGCCGATGCCGCCAGCGCGGGCTCCACATAGGTGCGGTCGGGCACGCCGCCATGATGCAGACGCGGCGCGGCCAAAGCCGCACCGAGCGGTACTTTTTCGATCAGCGCGCCGCGCAAGACCGAGGCAAGCGCGCTCGGCGCCGCCGCGCCGCCACTCGCAGCGGCGACCAAAAAGACTTGGTGCGTAACGTGATTGACCAGCATCGCCGGTGTGAAAGAAACCGCCGGGTCGCCGCCGCGTGGCGACGCGGCCAGAACGATTCCAAGGCCGCGCGCGACGCGACCATTGCCGAACAAATTATTGAGTGTGACGGTGCAGGTGACCGCCATACCGGCACGGTCGACCACGGCGAAGCTGGTCCCAGCCGGGTTCTCGGGCGAGCTTGCTTCGCCCCGCCCGGGCGGCAAATGGCGCGCCGGGTCGTAATCCGTCATTAGCGCTTCGATGCCTTTCGGGTCGAGCGCGCCGCCGCGCCCACCCCATGCGCGCGCCGAGGCTTCGGCGATCAGGTGCGCGCGCTCATCCGGCGCAACCGAGGCATATCGGCCGCCGTCCGCCAGCGCGCCGAACAATCGCACCGCCGTGAGCCCACCCAGGCTCGGCGCATCGGCGGTATGTAGGATCTCGTTGCCGACCGGGAGCGTGGCCGTGGCGCGCCATTGCGGCGTCATCGCGCGGAGCTCGTCGGGCGCCAGCGTGCCACCCGACTCCTCAACCGCCGCGACCAGACGCCGCGCGAGCGCACCGCTATGGAAATCTCCGGCGCCATTCAAGCGAAGCTGGGAAAGCACCCCGGCGAGGTCGAGCATCGTCAGGCGATCGCCCTCGCCGAGCGGCGCGCCATCAGTGCTGCCAAACAAGAGCCGCGCGCTCGCATCTTCAAACAAGGGGCCGGCGGCGAGGCCCACATCGTGAGCGAAGGCACGCGACACCTCGAAGCCGAAACGCGCCAGCCCTTCGGCTGGCGCCAATAGATATTCCCAGCGCAGCGCGCCATAGCGCGCATGAAGCGCGGCCATACCGCGCACGACCCCGGGAATGGCGCTCGCCCGGCCACCCATGCGCGGCTCGACCTGGGAACGCCGCGCCGTGAACTCGAGCACTTCGGTCTTGTCGGTGCCGGGTTTCTTGCCCGGTTGGTAGACCAGACAGGAACCGCCACCGCCAAGGCTCGCGGTCGAGCCGTAGGTCACGGCCAAGGTGAAATAAAGCGCAACGGCGGCATCCGCCGCGGTGCCGCCGGCGGCCAGCACGTCGCGTGCCACCAACGCCGCACGCGGCTCATCCGCGCTCGCGCCGCCGATGAAACCCTTGGCCTCGTTGGGCGCGACCGTGCCCGGCGCGGGCGCGTCGCCGCCAGGGTCGCAGCCCGCCACCAGGGCAAGCACGGCCAAACCGGTGGCAAGGCGCCCGACGGATTGACGGGCGGCCCTCAAGCTCCTACCTATCCTTGCGATGGCCCCCCGCCCTTCGTTAGGTATCATTTTGATGCGCATCGTCGTCATCCTCGTGCTGATGGTCGCGCTTGGCGCCGCGTGGCAGCGGCCGGTGCGCGCCGAAGATCGCATTTCGCTGATCCGGGACGTCGAGATCGAGAACACGATCCGGTCTTATGCGCTGCCTCTGTTCGGCGCCGCCTCGCTCGACGTCGACGCTGTCAAGATCCACCTGGTCAACGACGGTCGGCTGAACGCCTTCGTCGCTGGCGGGCTTAACCTTTTTATCAATACCGGACTCCTTGAAGCAAGCGAGACGCCGAACGAAGTGATTGGCGTGATCGCGCACGAGCTCGGTCATATCGAGGGCGGTCACCTGGTCCGCCGGCAAGAGGCAATCGAGAACGCGACCGCCGAAGCGATCCTCGCCATGGTGCTCGGCACCGCGGTGGCGGCGGCCGGTGGCGGCGGTGCCGGGGCGATCATCTACCAGGGCGGCACGGATATCGCGCAGCGCGGCCTGATGCGCTACAGCCAGACCCAGGAAAGCGCGGCCGACCAGGCCGCCATTCGCTATCTCGACGCGACCGAGCAGTCGGCGCGCGGCCTCCAAAAGCTGTTCGGCAAGCTCGAAGACCTCGACCTGTTGTCATCCTCGCGGCAAAGCCCTTATGGCCGCACCCACCCGCTGACACGCGAGCGGATTCGGTTCGTCGAGCACCACATCGCGAGCTCGCCGCACGCCGACGCGCCAGAGCCGGCCGAGCGCCTGCAGTCCCATGCCCGCATGGTGGCGAAGCTGATTGGCTTCCTCGAAACGCCCGACCTCGCCCTCAAGCTCTACCCAGTCACTGATAAGGGCTTGCCCGCCCGTTATGCCCGCGCCGTTGCCTACCATCGCCAGGCCGAGCTGCCGAAGGCCCTTGCCGAGATCGATAGCCTGATCGCCGAGAACCCGAACGACGCCTATTTCCATGAGCTCAAGGGACAAATCTTATTCGAACGGGGCCAGATCAAGGACGCGATCGAGCCCTATCGTCGCGCCACCGAGCTCGCGCCGAGCGAGCCCCTGCTGCGGGCCGAGTTAGCCCGCGTCCTGATCGAAGCCGGCGAGCAAACGGCGTTGCCGCTTGCGATCGAGAATCTGCGCTTGGCGGTGCGCGGCGAGCCGACCTACGCGCCGCACTGGCATCATTTGGGCGTCGCGCTCGGCCGCAATAGCGAGCTCGCGGAATCATCTCTCGCCTTTGCCGAAACCGCGATCCTCAGCGGTCGCGGGCCCGAGGCCCGCTTCCACGCACAAAAAGCCGTGGCGGGGCTGAAAGCGGGCTCGCCCCAATGGCTCCGCGCTCAGGATATTCTGAACGAGGCCGACAACATCAAAGCCGCCGCCGAGCGCTAGCGGCGCGCGCTTTGCTGAGTTAGGCTTACCGGCTCGAAATCGCGAGCGGCCGAGCCGAGGGGAGCAAGCAAGGTGTACGATCTCCTGATCAAGGGTGCAGAGGTCGCCGATGGCCTCGGCAATCCCCTGTTTCGTGCCGATGTCGCGGTTGCCGGCGAGCGCGTGGCGGCGATCGGACGCATCGCCGAGCCAGCCAGTGCGACGGTCAATGGCGAGGGTCTCGTCCTTGCGCCGGGCATTGTCGACCTTCACACCCACTATGACGCCCAGCTGACCTGGGATTCGACCGCCTCTCCTTCACCCGCGCTCGGCGTGACCAGCGTGGTGATGGGCAATTGCGGATTCTCGCTGGCGCCCTGCCCGCCGGCCTGCCGCGACATCGTCGCGCGCAACCTCGCCGAAGTCGAAGGCATGGAGCTGAACGCACTGCGTGCCGGTATCGAATGGAATTTCGAGAGCTTCGCCGATTATCTCGCGGCGCTGCGCCGCAAGGGCACCTACCCGAACGTCGCCGCCTTTGTCGGCCATTCGACGGTGCGCACCGCGATCATGGGCGAGGAAGGCTCGACCCGCGCCGCCCGGCCTGACGAGATCGCCGCGATGAAGCACCTGGTCGCGGAGGCGATGAAGGCCGGTGCGATCGGCCTCGCCTCCACGACGCACGACAACCACTATGGCGCCGGCGGCGTGCCGATGCCGTCCCGCCTGGCCAGCGACGAGGAATTCCATGCGCTGGTCGGCGCGCTCAAGGACGCGCGCCGAGGCGTGTTCCAAATGACGGTCGGGCCGCGCACCACGGTCGGCTTCCTCGAGGCGCTCGCCCATGAGAGCGGGCGGCCGATGGTATTCGCCGCGGTCAATTACAACGCGATGTTCCCTGAGCGTTGCTTGGACATCATGAGCGAGGTCGAGGCCGCGCGCGGCCGCGGCGCGGAAATTTGGGCGCAGACCAATTGCCAGCCGCTCTCGATGGATTTTCCGCTCACCAGCGCCTATTGCATGTATGGCCTCGATGCCTGGACCCCCGTGCGCGACGCGACGACCAAGGATGCCTTCCGCCGCGCCTTCAGCGATCCCGCCTTCCGGCAACGTTACATGGACGAGCTCGCCGTGAAGAAGCGCGGTCGGCTGTTCAACGCGGAATGGAACAAGATCGAGGTCGCCTACGCCGCGAAGCCCGGAAACCGCGCACTCGAAGGCCGCCCACTCGACGCGGTCGCGCGCGAGCGCGGCTGCCACCCCGCCGAAGTAATGTTCGACGTCGCCCTGTCAGAGGACCTCGACACCGTGTTCAACGCCACGCTCTTGAACAGCGAGGAAGATCAGGTCGAGCCCTTGATCAAGAACGAGGCCGGCGTCATCTCGCTCTCCGACGGCGGCGCGCATCTTCGTTATATGTGCGACGCGGCGTTCGGGCTCCATCTGCTCGGCCGCTGGGTGCGCGAAAAGCAGAGCTTCACCTTGGTCGATGCGATCCGCCGGCTGACCTCGGTGCCAGCCAAGGCCTATCGCCTGCTCGACCGCGGCGTGCTGAAAGAAGGCGCCTTCGCCGATCTCCTGTTGTTCGATCCCAAAACCGTCGGGCGCGGGCCGCTCAGGCGCGTGTTCGACCTGCCGGGTGGCGAGAGCCGGCTGATCCGCGATCCGGTGGGCGTGCACGGCGTCTGGGTCAACGGCCGGCCCGTGTTCGACGGCAAGGCCTATGTGCCGCATGCCCGTCCACCGGGCCATGTGCTGGATCATTTCGCGGCGTGAGCAGCGGGCCAGAGGCCACGTCTCGCGAGCCGCCGGCGGACCCGCCCACGACGAACAATGCCGCCTTGCGGGCCGGCTTTCAGATTCGAATTTCGCGCGGCCTGCTGCTTGGCTTTGGCGGGCTGGTTTTGCTCGCGGTCGTCGCGGTCCTCCTGGTCGGGTTGTGGAGTGCGCGGCAGAACACCTTCGATCTGCTGCGCGACAAATCCGAGTCAACCATTGAGCTGATCCTCGCGCGCATCGAACAATATCTGAGGCCCGCCGAGGACCAGCTTGCCCACTTGGCGAAGCAGTTCGAAAGCGGCGCGATCGACGTCAGCAGCGATACCGAGGTCGGCAAATTCCTGTCGGGCGCGCTGGCCGCCACGCCACAGGTGCGCTCGGTGGTGCTGATCCGCGATGAGCAGCGCATGGTTTTCGCTCTGCGTCACGCCGACGGCGTGAAGTTGCAGATCGTCGACATCGGCAAAATGCCGGTGCTGCTCGGCGCGCTCGACGATGGCCGCAAGGCGAGCGGGGTCCATTGGGGCGATGTGGTCCGACCCGAGACCGCCGGCGTCACGCTCTTGAACGTGCGCTATTCGCTGCACCTGGGCGGCCGCAATGTCGGATTGCTCGCCGCTACCGTGCGGGTCGATACGCTGTCGGCGCTGCTTGAGAGCACGGCCGAGACCTTGGGCGGCAGTGCCTTCGTGCTCTATGACAAGAAATTCCTGTTGGCGCATCCGAAGCTCTTGGCGGGCATGCCGGGCCTCAGCGCCGCGCGCCCGCTCCCGACCATTGAAGAGATCGGCGATCCGCTGATCGCGGCCGCCTTCGAAAACGGTGAGGCAAAGGCCGCAACCTCGAGCTTCGAACAGCGCACCGGTATCCGTATCCTCGATATGGACGGCGAATCGGTCGCGCTGCTGTCGCGCACGATCGAGCGCTATGGCGTGCAGCCCTGGCTTATCGCCGTGCATTTCCCGGCGGCGAAGATCAGCGACGAGCTCGAACGGCTGCGCTGGGCGGCGATCGCAGGGGGCATCGTGCTCCTGGTCTCGCTCGCTTTTGCCTATGCCATGGCGCGCTATTTGAGCCGGCCTTTAGTACGCCTCGCGGCGGCGGCGCAGCATATTCGGGATTTGACGCTCGACCGGGTGCACCACCTGCCCGGCAGCGTGTTCAAGGAAGTCAGCAGCGCCGATCAGGCCTTCAATTCGATGGTCTCGGGCTTGCGCTGGTTCGAGACCTATGTGCCGCGCAACCTCGTGCATCGACTGGTGCGCCAAGGCACCAACGTCGCCGCGACGTCGATCACGCGCGAGGCGACCGTCATGTTCACCGATATCGTTGGCTTCACGCGCCACGCCGAGAGGCTGAGCGCGACCGAGACTGCGACGTTTCTGAACGCGCATTTCGCCATGTTGGGCCGCTGCGTCGAGGCCGAAGGCGGCACCATCGACAAGTTCATCGGCGACGCCCTGATGGCGTTTTGGGGCGCGCCCGAGGCCTTGCCCGATCACGCGGCGCGCGCCTGCCGCGCGGCGCTCGCCATGCGCGAGGCGGTGGTCGCCGACAATGCGCGCCGGCGGGCCGAGGGCGCGCCGCCGATTCAAATCCGCCTCGGTCTTCATACCGGCGAGGTCATCGTCGGCAATATCGGCGCGCCGGGCCGCATCAACTACACGGTGGTCGGCGACACGGTCAACACGGCCAACCGGGTCGAGCAGATCGGCAAGGAGCTCGATCAAGCCGACGCCGATGTCACCATCGTCCTGAGCGGCGCCACCGCGCGCGCGGCCGGCACCACGCTCGAGCCGATGCTGATCGGTACGCGCCCCATACGCGGCCGCGAGGAGGAAATCGAGATCTATCGGCTGTGACCGCGCTGGCCGCGACACACCCACCTATATCAACCCCGCCAACGGCGACGAGGGATCGGCATAGAGCTTCTTCGGCATGCGCCCGGCACGATAGGCGAGCCGCCCGGCCTCGACCGCGAGCTTCATCGCCTTCGCCATCATGATCGGATCCTTGGCCTCGGCGATCGCGGTGTTCATCAAGACGCCGTCGCAGCCGAGCTCCATCGCGATCGCGGCGTCCGAGGCCGTGCCGACGCCGGCATCGACCAAGACCGGCACCTTCGCCTGCTCGACGATGAGGCGGATGTTGATCGGGTTCTGAATGCCGAGGCCGGAGCCGATCGGCGCCGCCAAGGGCATGATCGCGCAACAGCCGATCTCCTCGAGCCGCTTCGCCATCAAGGGATCGTCGGTGCAATAGACCATGACCTGAAAGCCCTCCTTGATGAGAAGCTCGGACGCGCGCAGCGTCTCGATCATGTCGGGATAAAGCGTCTTCTTGTCGCCCAGCACTTCGAGCTTGACCAGCGACCAGCCGCCCGCCTCGCGTGCCAGCCGGAGCGTGCGCACCGCTTCCTCGCCGGTGAAGCAGCCGGCGGTATTGGGCAAATAGGTGAAGCGTTTCGGGTCGATATAGTCCATCAGCATGGGCGCGTTGCGGTCGGTCACATTGACGCGCCTGACCGCCACCGTGACGATCTCGGCGCCAGAAGCTTCGAGCGCCGCCGCGTTCTGCGCGTAGTCCCTATACTTGCCAGTGCCGACCAGGAGGCGCGAGCGAAAGCGCCGCCCGGCCACCAGCCACGAATCATCGGGCGTCGCCGCCTCGGTCGCGGCGGTCGCGCCGCCGCCGATGAAATGGACGATCTCGAGCTGGTCGCCCTCGGCCAGCCCGGTGCGCTCATAGGCACTTTTCGGCACGATCTCGAGATTGCGCTCAACCGCGATCTTGCGGGCATCCAGGCCAAGCTTGGCGAGCAGCGCCGAGACGGTCAGCGGGGCGTCGAGCCGGTGGGTTTCTCCATTAATCTTCAGCTGCATGGCAATCGTCCTGTGTCGCCCGGTCGGGCGCAGCCCTCAGTATGGGTGGTGATTGCGCCCGATTTCAACGCCCGGGGCGGGTCTTTACGGAATCGGCGCGGATGCCGTATGTAGATCAGATGGTAGCCAAGATCCTGATCCTCAATGGGCCCAATCTTAACCTTCTGGGCCTGCGCGAGCCCGAAATCTACGGCCGCGAGACGCTCGACGACATCCGCGCGATGCTCGAGGGGGAGGCGCGCGCGCTCAAGCTCGCGATCGACTTCCGCCAGACCAACAGCGAAGGCGAATTGGTCGACTGGATCCAGGGCGCGCGCCAAGGCGTCGCCGGGCTGATCTTGAATGCCGGCGCCTATACCCATACCTCTATCGCGGTATTGGATGCGCTCAAGGCGCTCAAGCTTCCGATCATCGAGGTCCACCTGTCGAACGTCTACCGCCGGGAAAGCTTCCGCCATGTCTCCTATGTCTCGCAGGCGGCGACCGGCGTGATCGCGGGCCTCGGGTCGAACGGCTACCTTCTCGCCCTCCAGGCGCTCGCACGCCTCATCGATAGGACATGACGCCATGCCGGTGACGCTGTCGGCGGACAAGCGGGAGACGGCCGAGCGGCCGGACCCCGATCTCGACTTGATCCGGGAGCTTGCCAGAATCCTGAGTGAGACAGGCCTGAGCGAGATCGAGATTGGCGAAGGCGACCGCCGCATCCGGGTGGCGCGCCAGCTCGCCTTCGCCCAGATCGCGGCGCCGGGCGTGGCAATGCCCGGCCCATCTTCATTGCCGGCGGCCGGGCAAGCGGCGCCTTCGCTCGACGCCAGCCACCCCGGCGCGGTGGCCTCGCCGATGGTCGGCGCGGTTTATACCGCGCCCGAGCCCGGCGCGCCGCCCTTCGTCAAAGTCGGCGACCAGGTGAGCGAAGGTCAGACGCTCTTGATCATCGAGGCGATGAAGACGATGAATCCGATCCGCGCACCGCGCGCCGGCCGTGTCACCCGCATCCTGGTCGAGAACGAGGCGCCCGTCGAATACGGCGAAGTCCTCTTGATCATCGAATAGCGAGGCGGACCGCGCCGTGTTCGACAAGGTGCTGATCGCCAATCGGGGCGAGATCGCGGTGCGCATCAACCGCGCCTGCCACGAGCTCGGCATCAAGACCGTCGCGGTCCACTCCACGATCGATTCGGAAGCGATGCACGCCCGGCTCGCCGATGAATCGGTGTGCATCGGCCCGGCGCCGGCACGCGACTCCTACCTCAATATCCCGGCGATCATTGCCGCCGCCGAGATCACCAACGCCGACGCCATTCATCCGGGCTACGGTTTTCTTTCGGAGAACGAACGCTTCGCCTCGATCGTCGAGGAACATGGCTTCGCCTTCATCGGCCCGACGCCCGAGCACATCGCGATCATGGGCGACAAGATCCGCGCGAAGGAAACCATGCGAAGGGTCGGCATTCCTGTCGTGCCTGGCTCGGATGGCGCGGTCGAGAGCGAAACTGCGGCCGAGGCGGTGGCGCGCGAGATCGGCTACCCCGTGCTTCTAAAGGCGGTTTCGGGCGGCGGTGGCCGCGGCATGAAGATCGTGCGCGAGAAGGAGCAACTTGCCTCGGCCTTTTCCACCGCGCGCGCCGAAGCCCAGGCTGCCTTCGGCGACGGCTCGCTCTATGTCGAGAAGCTGCTCGAACGGCCGCGTCACATCGAAATCCAGGTTCTTGCCGACCAACATGGCGCGGTGGTGCACCTCGGCGAGCGCGATTGCTCGCTCCAGCGACGCCACCAGAAAGTCCTGGAGGAAGCGCCCTCGCCCGCGCTCAACGCCATGGAGCGCGAGGCGATCGGCAGCCGCGTCGTGCGCGCGATCCGCACGCTCGGCTATCGTGGCGTCGGCACCGTCGAGTTCCTCTACGAGCATGGCGCGTTCTTTTTCATTGAGATGAACACGCGCATTCAGGTCGAACACCCCGTGACCGAGATGATCACCGGGATCGATCTGGTGCGCGAGCAGATCCGGGTCGCGGCTGGCGCGCCGCTCGGCTACGAGCAGAAGGACATTCGTTTTTCCGGTCACGCCATCGAATGCCGGGTCAACGCCGAGAACCCGGAGACCTTTCAGCCCTGTCCCGGCCAGGTCACCGGCTATCACACGCCCGGCGGCCTTGGCGTGCGGGTCGATTCGGCGGTCTATCAGGGTTATCGTGTGCCGCCGCACTATGACAGCATGATCGCCAAGGTGATCGTGCACGGGCAAAGCCGCAATGAGTGTTTGATGCGCATGCGCCGGTCGCTCAACGAGTTCGTTATCACCGGGGTCGAGACCACGATCCCCCTACACCTTCGCCTGCTCGCCAATCCCGATTTCGCCAATGGCGAGTACGACGTGGCCTGGCTCGAGCGGCTGCTTTCAGGCGGAGCCTGAGTAGCGGGCGCGGGGCACGCCCGATGATCGAGCTGACGCCGGACCTGATCCTCAAAGCCTATGCGTGCGGCGTGTTCCCGATGGCCGAACGCCACGACGCAGCTGAGGTCTATTGGATCGATCCGGATTTTCGCGGCGTCCTACCGTTTGAAAACTTTCACGTGCCGCGCCGCTTGGCGCGCACGGTACGCGCCGGCATCTATGATATCCGGGTCAACGGCGACTTCAGCGGCACCATCAAGGGCTGCGCGCGGCGCACTGAGAAGCGGCGTGATACCTGGCTCAACGCGCAACTCATCCGGGTCTTCACCGAGCTCAACGCGCGCGGCTACGCGCACAGCGTCGAGGCCTGGCGCGCGGGGCGCCTGGTCGGCGGGCTCTATGGCGTCGCGCTTGGCGCGGTGTTCTTCGGCGAGAGCATGTTCAGCACCGAGCCCGATGCCAGCAAGGTGGCACTGGTCGCTTTGGTCGAGCGCCTGACGCGAGGCGGCTACAAATTGCTCGATACCCAGTTCGTCACCGCGCATTTGCGCCGCTTCGGCGCGACCGAGATCCCGCGCTCGACCTATTTGGCACGACTCGGCGAGGCGCTGATGCTGCGCGCGTCGTTTTATTCGGCCGGGGAACCCGTTGCTGGCGCGGCTGCGGCATCGGGCGCCGGCGCGGCGATTTCGAGCGCGCAATCGACGACCCAGACGTCATAGACCGGGTGCTCGAGCGTAGAGAGTCCGGGGCTCGACGAAAACATCCAGCCTAAGAACAACGCCCGCGGCATCTCGTCGCGCCGCAGCTCCCGGATCTCAAGAAAGGCGGCGTTTTCAGGCGGCTCTTCCGGTGGCGCCTTGTGGCAGGCGCGGGCGATGATTTCGAGCGTGCCGAATTTGACCGTGCCATCGATCGGCACCCGTAGCACCGATATGCGCGCGGTGACCTTGTCGAGCCCCTGCAGCACCGCGGTCGGCGCCTCAGCCCGCGCGCCCGCTCCGGCGCCGATCATGAATGCCGCAAGGGCCGCGCCTAACAGCACAGAGCGAACGGCGCTCATCGAACTTTCTACGAGTCTGGGTCGGTGCCGGTCAGGGTTTCGGCGCCTCTTCCTTCGGCTTGTCGGTCTCGCCGAACACGAGCTTGCCGATCAGCTGTTCCAGGAGAATCGACGACTGCGTGTACTGAATTTCACCGCCCGGCGCGATTACCTCGTCCATGCCGCCGGGCTCGACGGAGGCGTATTTGCCGCCCAGGAGGCCATCGCTGACCACGCTGATCGAGGAATCGACCGGCAATTTGTAGCTTGGGTCGATCGTAAGGCGGGCGATCGCCATGAAACTGATCGGATCGAGCGACATCGAGACGACCGAACCCACCTTGATGCCGCCGATCCTGACATCCGCTCCAGGATTCAGCCCATCCAGCCGGGTGAACTTGGCGAGCAGTTCGTAGCCCGAGACGGTGGCCACCGTGGTGCGGCCATAGGCAAAAATCACAAAGGCGATGGCGACCGCCAAGACGAAGGCGCCCATCAGGGTTTCGACGATGCTTCTCGACATGGCAGGCCTATCCAGACAGGGCTTGGAGATTCAGGCAGGGGCCTTTCCGTGGCCCGCCGCAAAGCATCACCGCTCAAGGCCCGCTTGGCAAGGGCCGCCGCGACGCATTATCGGGCGTCTGCGATTGACGCGTTCCCTGTGCCCCGCTATTTGCCCTAAACTGAGCGGGACGCGAAACCGATCAAAGGGGTGGGCCATGGCGAAATTTGGAATCAGCCAACCGGTGCGGCGAGTCGAGGATAGCCGACTCGTGACGGGCGGCGGCCGCTACCTCGATGACATCAAGCTCGCCCGCACCGCGGCCGCGTTCATGGTTCGCTCGCCCCACGCCCATGCGCGGCTCAAGCGGCTTGACGTCGACGCGGCGCGGAAGGCCCCCGGCGTTCTGCTCATCCTGACCGCCAAGGACATCGAACAGGCCGGTATCGGCCCGCTCGCCTGCCTAATCCCGATCAAGAACCGCGACGGCTCCAAGCGCGCCGATCCGAAGCATCCCGTGCTGGTCAGCGACGTGGTCAAGCATGTCGGCGATAGCGTCGCCATGGTGGTGGCCGAGACGGTCGACCAGGCCAAGGACGCGGCCGAGTTGATCGAGGCGGATTACGAGGTCCTGCCCTCGATCACCGAGCTCGGCGCCTCGCTCGACGCCAAGGCCCCGCTTGCCTGGCCCGAACTTGGCAGCAATCTCTGTTTCGATTGGGAGAGCGGCGATAAGGCCGCGACCGACGCGGCGTTCGGCAAGGCCGCTCGCGCCATCAAGCTCAAGCTGGTCAATAACCGCCTCGTGGTCAATTCGATGGAGCCGCGCGGCGCGATTGGCAGTTTCGATAAAGCCGATGGCCGCTACACGCTCTATTGCTCGACCCAGGGCTCGCATCTGCACCAGAATCTGATCGCGCAGCAAATGGGCATCGACAAGGCGAAACTCCGCGTCGTCACGCCCGATGTCGGCGGTGCCTTCGGCATGAAGATCTTCATGTATTCCGAGTATCCAGCCGTGTTGCTCGCGGCCAAGCTGCTCGGCCGCCCGGTCAAATGGACCGGCGAGCGAGGCGACGCCTTCCTGAGCGACACGCAGGGGCGCGACAATGTCACCGTCGCCGAGCTCGCACTTGATAAGGACGGACGCTTCTTGGCATTGCGCCACACGACCATCGCGAATATGGGCGCCTACCTTTCGACCTTCGCGCCGTTCATCCCGACCACCGCCGGCACGCGCATTCTGCCGACGGTTTACGGCGCACCGACGGTCTATACCCAGATCAAGGGTGTCTTCACCAACACCACCCCGGTCGACGCCTATCGGGGCGCGGGTCGGCCCGAGAACGTCTATTTGGTCGAGCGCCTGGTCGATCTCGCGGCCGCCGAAACCGGCCTAAGCCGCGACGAAATCCGGCGGCGGAACTTTATTCCGGCGTCCGCCATGCCGTACAAGACGCCGCTCGGTCAGGTCATCGACAGCGGCAACTTCCCACTCAACATGGAAGAAGCGCTCAAGAAGGCCGATTGGGCCGGCTTTGGGGCCCGTCGCGCCGAGGCGGCCAAGCGCGGCAAGCTGCGGGGCATTGGTCTCGCCTATTACATGGAAGTGTGTTCGGGCGGGGATCCCGAAGACACCGAGGTTCGCTTCGAACCGAGCGGCGACGTGACCGTACTGATCGGCACGCAGTCGAACGGCCAAGGACACCAGACCGCCTATGCCCAGATCATCGCCGATCGGCTCGGCGTGCCGTTCGAATCGATCCGCGTGGTTCAGGGTGATACCGACATCATCGCGACCGGTAACGGCACCGGCGGCTCGCGGTCGATCCCGACCGGCGGCTCCGCCGTTCTCCGCACGGCCGAAGCCGTGCTTGAAAAGGCACGCGCGCTCGCCGCGCATCGGCTCGAGGCCGCGCCGCGCGATCTGGAATTCGTCGACGGCACATTCCGCATCGTCGGCACCGACCGGCGCATCGGGCTGGTCGAGCTCGCCAAGGTCGCCCGCGACAAGAACGCGCTGCCCGACGGCATGGAGCCGGGCCTCGATCAGAAGGGCAGTTTCCAGCCACCGGCGCAGACCTTCCCCAATGGCTGCCACATTTGCGAAGTCGAGATCGACCGCGAGACCTGCGAGGTCGCGATCAAGCGCTTCGTCGCGGTCGATGATTTCGGCCGGCTCCTCAACCCGATGATGGCGGCGGGCCAGGTCCATGGCGGCGTCGCGCAGGGCGTTGGTCAGGCCCTGCTCGAACATTCGGTTTACGACCCGGCGTCGGGCCAGCTGATTTCGGGCAGTTTCATGGACTATGCCCTGCCGCGCGCCGACAATCTCAGCGCCATCGAGTTCAACTACAATGAGTTCCCCTGCACGACCAACCCCTTGGGCGCCAAGGGTGCGGGCGAGGCCGGCTGCCTCGGCTCGCCGCCAGCGGTGATCGGCGCGATCTGTGACGCGCTCACGGATTTCGGCATCACCCACATCGACATGCCAGCGACGCCGCAGGCCATTTGGCGCGCGATGAATAGCGGGCAAAAAAAGGCGGGGGACTAGATCGTCATGCGACCCAACGCAATTCTGATTCACCCGCCGAAACGGCTCAGCGATGAGCAGCGCCGTTTCTATTTCGCCGAGGGCTATTTGCACCTGTCCGGCTTCCTCGATCGCGCGTGGCTCTCGAAACTCACCGCGTTGATGGACGATTTTGTCGACCAGAGCCGCGAGCGCACCCAGTCGGGCGCCAAGTTCGACCTTGAACCCGGACACAGCGCCGCGACGCCGCGCTTGCGTCGATTGTGCCAGCCGGTCGCGCACCATGCGACGTTCTGGGAATTGACCTCGAACTCGCCTATCACCGACATCGCCGAGGATTTGCTCGGACCCGATGTCAAGTTCCACCACTCGAAACTCAATTTCAAATGGTCGGCCGGCGGGCAAGAGGTCAAGTGGCATCAGGATTTGCCGTTCTGGCCGCACACGAATGACAGTGTGCTGACCATCGGCGTCTATTTGAGCGACGTCGACGAGACCATGGGCCCGATGGGTGTGGTGCCCGGCAGCCACCGGGGTGAGATCTTCAGCCAATATGACGAGCGCCATGTTTGGACCGGCGCAATCGGTGCGCAGGACAGGCCTCGCGCTGGCATCGAGCGTGCGGTCTATTTGCAGGGCCCGGCCGGCTCGGTGACGGTGCATCATTGCCGCACGGTGCACGGTTCGCGGCCCAACAATCACCCCAGCCGGTCGCGTCCGCTTCTGTTGCAGAGCTATTCATCGGCCGACGCGCTGCCGGTAACGCCCTATGTCATGCCGTGCCGCCATGATGGCGCGATCGTGCGTGGCGCGGCCGCACACTTCATCGAGTTCGATGGCGGCACGACCGAGGCACCGCCTGACTGGTCGGGTGGCTATTCATCGATCTTCGCGCTGCAAGAGGGCGGCGGGACCAACGACTATCGTGGCTGAACCCGCCGGAGACGCTGCCATGCCCGAGCTCCTGATCGGCATCACGCAGACCAACGCGCTGCACAATGATTTCGAGCCGGCACCGGATATCGACACGACGTTCCGCATGGTCAAGGAAGCGGGCGTCTTTGATTATCTCGACAAGACCCCGCCCGAGGAAGATCTTCCCGCCTATCTGAAAGCGAGCGCGAAATATGACCTACCGGTATTGGCCGGCGGCTGGTTCTACGCGATCGGCAAGGACGAGGCGTTGATCGAGAAGAACCTGCGTTTGGCCAACGCGCTCGGCTCGCGCGTGCACAACGTACAGGTGCTGACCAACCACGCCGACGGCCATCCCGTGAGCGACCAAGAGGTCGCCGACTGGTATCTGCGCGCGCGCGATCTTGGCCTCACGCTCGGCGTCGAACCGTGCCTCGAGGTTCACGTCAACATGTGGTCGGAGGATTTTCGACGCGTCGAACGCGTTGCGAATCTGGTCAAGGCACGCGGCCAGCCCTTCCGCATGACGCTCGATCATTCGCACGTCATCTTCAAGATCGACAACCCGCCCGAACAAGAAATCGGCGACATTCGTGACGATGTCGAGGCCGGTCGCTTGGTGCTCGACCCGCGCAAGCCCGGCGCCGTGACGGATCGCTGGATCGATTCCGGTTATGTGCGCCATGCCCATGCGCGTGCCGCGGTGCCTAACAATCCGAAGAACATCTTTTACCACTATGAGGACGGCCGGCCCGGGCGCGGCATTCAATATCCGTTCGTGCAACCCGAACCGGGCGTTTGGCTGGAAGGCTGGGACGGCGCCTTGCTCGAACCGTGGAAAGAGGTCGTCCGCCGCCTCCTCCGTTATCATGCGAGCGAGCCTGACAGTCCGCTCGGCCAAATCTCGACCGAGTTCATCAGCCGGCCCGATTATGGCTCGGGCTGTCGCTACTCCATGCTCGAACAGGGCATCGCGTGCGCCCAATGGCTCCACGCGCTATGGCGCGACGCGCTGGCCTCGCGCGCAGCCGAACTGACCGCGGCCGGCGACGGCGCAAAGACGTGACGGCGAACGGCGCAGTTTGTCGCGGCCTGACGCCAGCCGAGCTCGAAACCTATCGGCGAGACGGTCTGGTGATTCCAGCCTGGCGCCTGCCGCCTGATCGGCTCGCGGCGCTGCAGGAAGGCATGGAACGGCTGCTACGGGCTCGGCCCGAGGTGCGGCCAGACTTCCTGCCGATTCCGCACGTGCCCTGGGAGGACAGCGCCGAGGCACGCGCGATCGCGCGCGGATTCTTCGAAGCGGCGATGGCGCCCGACCTGCTTGATCTGGTCGAAAGCGCGATCGGCCCCGATATCATCCTCTGGACCACGGCGCTGTTCTGCAAACCGCCGGGCGTCGGCGCGCTCGTGCCCTGGCATCAGGACGGCGAATACTGGCCGATCCGTCCGCCCGGCACCGTGACGTTGTGGCTCGCGCTCGACCGCTCGACCCGAGAGAACGGCGCGATGCAATTCGTTCCAGGTTCGCATCGCGTGGGCTATTTCAAGCATCGGAACGCCGCCAATCCGCAAGCGGCGCTCGACAACGAGATCGACGATCCGCGCTTCGATGCGCGCGCCGCTCGTTTCGACGAGCTCGACGCGGGCCAGCTGTCGCTGCACGACGTCATGCTCGCGCATGGCTCGGCGCCCAATAGGTCGCGCCATCGCCGCGCGGGCCTCACCTTTCGCTATATGCCGTCAACCTCGCACTTCGACCGCGACTTGAAGATGGCGAACGTCTCGAGCCTGGCGCCGGTCAAATTCGCCAACCGGCCGATCTGGCTCGCGCGCGGCATCGACCGATGCGGCAAGAACGACTTCACGACCGGCCATTGGTGGGAGTAGCGATTGAAAAAGACGGGCGGGGATCGCTCCCCGCCCGTCACGCATCTCATCGCTACGCCGACCGAGCCGGCGTCAAGCCTTGTCGACCAGATCGGGCCATGTGGCCTGATAGGCGTTGATCGCGCTGACCAGCTTGTCGCCGCCTTTCTTCTTGATGATCTTCTTCCACTCCTCGGCGGTGTCCTTCATCGCCTGCTCGGGCGTCTTCTGACCGGTGGTCGCGGCCACTAGGTTCTCGTCAAGCGCGTTGTGGAAGGACTGCGCCCCGGCGATGTTGAGCGAGGGCACACCGCGCGCGGTGTTACCTTGCATGGTCGGCATGTGATAGGCCTTGTACGATTGCTCGACCAACGGATCCTTGAAGTTCGCGAGCTGGAACGGGTCGTAATAACCCGCCGGGTTGCCGGTCATCCACGAATAGGTTCGGGTCGAGCCGAGCCATTGGATGAAAAGCCAACTTGCCTCGGGATAGGGCGACTGTGTGGAGACACCGGCGCTGGCGCTGTACCAAAGCACCGAGCGACGCACGAGCTGATCGCCGTGCTGGCGCCCCGGCGGCAGCGCCGAGATCAGCTTGCCGCCGACTTTGGTGCCCGGGTTGTCGAGGAATTTCGGCATGTTCGAGAAGGCGCAGGTCATCGCGGAACCGCCCTCGCCCATGTTCCCGTATTGCTCGGGCCAGCTCCAGGAAACGGCGTCCTTGGAGTGCCACTTCAGACTGTTGACGTATTCCTGGGCCGCCTTGATTCCGGCCTCGCCATCGATCAGAGGATTACCGTCCTTGTCGAACAGGAATTGATTCGGTGACGCCATGGAGGCGTAGCGCTGATACCAGTTGGTGTAGCCCCAGCCCTGATTCCTGAGGTCGGTGACGCCGACCAGTCCCTTGTCGGGGCGGAAGAAGAACTCCGACATCTGGTCGAGCTGCTCATAGGTCTTCGGATAGTCGAGCTCGTAGCCGTACTTTGCCTTGAAGTTCTTGCGCTCGTCCGCGCTCTCGAACAGGTCGCGCCGGTAGATCCAGCTTTGATAGTCGCCATCGAGCGAAACCAAATAGCGATGACCATCGTAGTAAGTAAGCTGGCGCACACCGCGCTCGCCCCCGACATAGCCACGCTCAGGGTCGTCGAAATCCGGCTTGTACTTGGCGCCATATTCGTCGCAGTTGACCAGCCCGCCGGCCTCAACCAGATCGCCGATGGAATTCCACGGCATGGTGTAGATGTCGTAGGCGCCTTCCTTCGTGGTCACGTCGCGTATGACCTTGGCGAATTCCTCGCCGGTGCCGACCGTGATGAACTCGAGCTTGACGCCTGAATCCCGTTCCCAAACCTGCTGGATGGTATCGGCGCCGTCCGGAAAAGGCTTGACGAGCTGGCCGATCGCGCCGTCCAGGATCATCATTCTGATCTTTTCTGGCGCCTTGCCGGCCGCCTTGAGCGCCTTGATGCCCTCGATCGCGCGGCCCTCGGACATGTCGGCGTTGTATTGATAGCGCTCGGCGCCGGCGAAACCGGTCGGGCCGCCGGTCATGCCGGGCGCGAGGCCGGCAGCATGCGCCGGCCGGCCGATGAAGCGCGGCGCGATGCCAATGGCCGACGTCAAGGCTAGGCCCGCCGCGCGCTTGCCTTGAGCAAGCCGCGGCGCGTCATGGCGTTCGTCAGGTGTCGTGTGTTCATATCGTGGCGTCCTCTCCCAGTTGCCTTACTGACATTTGTCGATGGCAGGATCAAATCAGCGAGCGCGCAACGATACCATCGGCGTCGCAAGACCACCACGTCCCTAGGGTCATAGGCCTGGGTCCGCCCGACGGCGAGCCATGATCGCGAGAAGCCATGTGGCACCGCGCACGCGGCGCAAGCGCCCGCACGACGCGACGACCGCCGGCTCGATCGTCGTTCTAGCGCGGTCCCAATGTAATCGGAAACACCCCCCACCCTTACCCTCCCCCGCAAGGGGGGGACGGAAAAGAAATCTGGGCGGCTGAGGCCTCCCCTTCTTTCACCTCCCCCTCGACGGGGGAGGTCGGCGCGAAGCGCCGGGTGAGGGTTGGGCCAATGAATCCGAGTAGGCTGAGACCGTTCTAGCGCTGAACCTTCAGATTGGTCGCCGCGGCTTTGCCGTTACGACCCGGTCCGACGTCGTATTGAATCTGCTGGCCCTCATTGAGGGCCTTCAGACCGGCGTCCTGCACCGCCGAAATGTGTACGAAGACGTCGTTCGAACCGTCTTCGGGTTTGATGAAGCCATAGCCCTTGGTTTCGTTGAACCACTTCACGCTGCCAGTCGCCATCGCGAGCACGCCTCCCCAACGCTGCATTGCCGCGTTCCTTCAAGTTCGAACGCGGCGCCCCTCCAATACGCGTCGGCTTTGGCCGATTCCGGCTCTGCCGCTCTTCTTGTTGGCGTCCCCTACGGGAATTGAACCCGTATCTCCACCTTGAAAGAGTGGTGTCCTAACCTTTA
>CAMDDO010000067.1 GCA_945892755.1 Rhizobium sp. Q54
CTTTTTTGCCGAGGCCAGCGCATCATCGAGATCGCGCGCGTCCGCGATCGGCAATTCGCCAAGCACTTCTTCATTGGCCGGATTGAGTATTTCGAACGTGCGACCCGAGTGCGAGGGACGCCACTTGCCATCGATATAGAGACCAAGCCCTTCGTACATACTTTCTCTCTTCCTCCGCTTGGCGCGGCCCATCGGCCGAACGCGATTGCCCGCCCGCCGCCCAGCGCCGGGTGTCGTTGAAGGCGCGGAGATTATCAAGCGAGCGGTGGATTGGGCAGGGAATTTGCCCGCGGTAAGTCCGGGTGCTAGAGGTGGCACGAGCGCCTAGTCAGGCCCCCTCGAATCCTCTATGGAAGTGCCTTACGGTGCCGAGGGCCCGTCGCGCGGCGCTCGACATGGCGAGGTCTGCAAGAATCGCTCAGGAGATACGTTATTTCAATGCTAACAGACGCGTCCTTGAGAGAATTTCTAAAATTTGGGCATCGACTTGCCGACGCGTCCGGTTCAGTGATCAAGCAGCACTTTAGAACTACGATCGACGTAACTGATAAAAAAGACAAAGGCGAGGGCCGCTACTCGCCGGTCACGATCGCCGATCAAGGCGCCGAGGCGGCCATTCGTGCCCTGATCGTGGCCGAGCATCCCGACCATGGCATCATGGGCGAGGAGCATGGCCACGAGAACCCGGACGCGCGCCTGACCTGGGTGATCGACCCGATCGACGGCACCAAGGCATTCATCACCGGCCTGCCGACCTGGGGCACGCTGATCGCACTCAACGAGGGCGGCCGACCGGTGCTGGGCCTGCTTGATCAACCGATCCTGGGCGAGCGCTTCGTGGGCGGGCCGGATGGTGCGTTTCTTGGGACCAAGAAGCTCAGCACGCGCGCTTGCCCCGCTCTGGCCGACGCGAGGCTATGTTGCACTGAACCCGAAATGTTCGCCCCCGGCCCCGAGCGCGACGCCTTCAACCGTTTGGCGCGCCAGGTCGCGTTACGCCGCTTCGGCACGGATTGCTACGCCTATGTCATGCTGGCGCACGGCTTTGTCGACCTCGTGGTCGAGGCGAGCTTGGCACCCTGGGACATTCAGGCCTTGATCCCGATCGTCGAACGCGCGGGTGGCGTGGTGACGAACTGGGAGGGCGGCTCGGCCGCCGATGGCGGACGGGTGGTCGCCGCCGGCGACGCGGCGCTGCACCGACAGGTTTTGAAAGGCCTCCAGCAGGCCTAGGGCCTCAGGCCTCAGGCGCGTCTAAGCGGCTTGAATTTGATCCGATGCGGTTGATCGGCCTCGGCACCGAGCCGGCGCTTTTTGTCTTCCTCATAGGATTGATAATTGCCTTCGAACCATTCGACATGGCTGTCGCCCTCGAAGGCCAGCATGTGGGTTGCGATGCGATCGAGGAACCAGCGGTCATGGCTGATCACCACGACACAACCGGCGAACTCCAGCAGGCCTTCTTCGAGCGCACGCAGCGTATCGACATCAAGGTCGTTGGTCGGCTCATCGAGCAGCAGCACATTGGCGCCCGATTTCAGCATCTTGGCGAGGTGCAGGCGATTGCGCTCGCCGCCCGAAAGCTGGCCGACCTTCTTCTGTTGATCGGCGCCACGAAAGCCGAACAGGCTGCAATAGGCACGGCTCGGAATCTTGCGCTTACCGCCGAGCTCGATGTCGTCGCGCCCGTCCGAGATTTCTTCCCAGACATTTTTCTTGGCGTCCAGCGTATCGCGCGATTGGTCGACATAGCCGAGCTTGACCGTTTCGCCCAGCCGCAACGCGCCGCCATCGGGCTTCTCCTGGTCGACCATCATGCGAAAGAGCGTCGTCTTGCCCGCGCCATTCGGCCCGATCACGCCGACAATGCCGCCGCGCGGCAGCAGGAAGCTTAGATTGTCGATTAGTAATTTGTCGCCATAGCCCTTCGATAGCTCCTTGGCCTCGACCACGAGGTCGCCGAGGCGGGGACCCGCGGGGATGACGATCTGCGCCGTTTCGGTGAGCTTCTCTTGGCTTTCCTGCAGCATCGTCTCATAGGCGGTCAGGCGTGCGCGGCTCTTGGTTTGGCGCGCGCGCGGCGAGGCGCGCACCCATTCGAGCTCGCGCTCGAGTGTGCGCACGCGCGAGGCCTCTTGCTTGCCTTCCTGCTCGAGGCGCTGGCGCTTCTGCTCGAGCCAGCCCGAGTAATTGCCCTGATAGGGTATGCCCTGACCGCGATCGAGCTCGAGAATCCAGCCCGCCACCTCATCGAGGAAATAGCGATCATGAGTCACGGTCACCACCGTGCCCTTATAGTCGGCGAGGAAGCGCTGCAACCACGCGACCGATTCAGCGTCGAGATGGTTGGTCGGCTCGTCGAGCAAGAGCAAATCGGGCTTCTGCAGCAACAGTCGGCAAAGCGCGACCCGGCGTCGCTCGCCGCCCGATAGCTTGGTCACGTCGGCATCGCCGGGCGGGCAGCGCAATGCGTCCATGGCGATTTCGGCGACGCGCTCGATCTCCCACGCATCGGCGGCGTCGATCTTCTCCTGAAGCTCGGCTTGCTCGGCCAAAAGCGTGTTCATCTCATCGTCCGACATCTCCTCGGCGAAGCGCGCGCTGACTTCGTTGAAGCGATCGACTAATTTCTTGATTGGTCCCAAGCCCTCCATGACATTGCCGAGCACGTCCTTGGACGGGTTGAGGGCGGGCTCCTGCGCGAGATAGCCCGTGGTAGCGCCTTCGGCCAAGAAAGCCTCGCCGGTGTATTCGGTATCGAACCCGGCCATGATGCGGAGCAGGGTCGATTTGCCTGCGCCGTTCGTGCCGAGCACGCCGATCTTCGCGCCGGGCAAAAACGACAGCCAAATGTTCTTCAAGACCTCCCGTCCGCCGGGATAGGTCTTGGACAGGCCCTTCATGACGTAAACGTATTGATAGGCGGCCATGGCACTTGCTTTCGGTCACGGGGTCGATTGCGCGGGCGCCTACATAACAGAAGGCCGGGAACACCGCTACGGTGGCGCGGTTGGGCGGTATTATTCCCACGGCATAGCTTCCCGATATCAAGATTTTCGCGAGACAGGGGAATGGTCGATGGCCGCGCCGCAACCAGGTATTTTGCTGGAGGAAAACGCTCACACGCTCTATTTGGTGTTGCGCGCCAAAGCGCGTGCCAACCCGCGCGCTTTGCTCAAGGCATGCGCCCAGGCGCCGGCTCTGACAGAGAGCCTGGCGCGCCAGCATCCCAAAGCGGCCCTCCGCTGCACGGTGGCGATTGGGCGGGGGCTGCTCACCAAGGGTGCCGGCTGGCCGCAATCCCCAGCACGTCTAGCCGATCTGAAACCGATCCATGGCAAGGCCGGCAATGTGCCGCACACGCCGGCCGACCTGCTGTTCCACATCGGCTCAACGCGGCACGATCTGAATGTCGCGCTGGCCCAGACGCTGCTCGCGGAAATTGGCGGTCTGGCGGAGGTCAGGGAAGAGGTCGCGGGTTTTCGCTATCTCGATAGCCGTGATTTGACTGGCTTCATCGACGGCACGGCGAACCCAAAGGGCCGTGAACGCGCCGACGCGGCCCTGATTGGCCGAGAAGACCGCGCTTTCGTCGGCGGCAGCTATGTGTTGATCCAGCGCTTTGTTCACGATCTCGATTCTTGGTCGCGGCTCAGCCAGAAGCGCCAGGAGGCCGCGATCGGCCGGACCAAGGACAAGAGCGTCGAGCTTGAGGGCAAGAAAAAGCTTTCGACCGCTCATATCAGTCGGGTCGAGATCGATGGACCCGATGGCAAGGAACTCGCGATCGTGCGCCACTCAATGCCCTATGGCGCGGCGAGTGGCGAGAAGGGGCTATTCTTCATCGCCTATGCCAAGGACGCCGCGATTTTCAACGCTATGCTCGCGCGCATGTTTGGCGTCGGCGATGATGGCTTGAGCGACCGCTTGATGGCGTTCACCAAGCCGGTGACCGGCGCCATTCTGTTCGTGCCGTCGCTCGCGACGCTGCGTCAGTTTTCGCGCTTGTAGCCCTCGATTACCTTGCGGATCACCGGGTGATAGGAATCGCCGAAGCCCGCTTCAATCGCGCGCTGGTATAGCGAGCGCAGCAGCTCAGCGCCCTCGGCCTTAACCCCGGTTTCGCGCGCGAGGTCGAGCGCGTAAGTCAAATCCTTCAATGCATAGCGCACCGAGAACGCGTCGGTCGGATAGAGCTCAGGCAGCGCGCTTTTCAGGCCGTGATTGCGCAGCGCGAAGCTGTCGGCCGAGCCGCGCGCGAGCGTTTCGAGCAATAGTTTGCCGTCGAGCCCGGCCCGCGTGCCGATGGCAAGCGCCTCGCACACCGCGTTGACGGTTTCGAACAGGACCATGTTGTTGAGTAGCTTGACCACCTGGCCGGCGCCGACCGGCCCGCAATGGGTGATCTCGCTGCCCATCAACGCGAGCAGGGGGCGAATGCGGGCGAACAATTCATTACTGGCACCGACCATGATCAACAACGTACCGTCGGCGGCGGCCTGGCGCGTGCGTGCGATCGGTGCGTCGGCGAAGGCAACGTCCTTTGTCGCGAAACGCTCTGCCAGTTCGCGCGCCAGCGCAGGCGGCGCGGTCGATGTGTCGATGATGGTCTGGCCGCCCCGGCAGTGAGCAAGGACCCCGTCGGGCTCAAAGCAAACACGACGCAGCTCGGGTTCGCCCGGCAATGAGAGAATGACCGTCTCCGCCCCTTGAACGACTTCGGCGAGCGAGGCCGCGGCCTTCACCCCAAGCGGGGCCAAGCGCGCAAGCGGCCCGGCCTTGAGATCGAAACCGATCACCGGACGATCAGCGCGTGCCGCCAAATTACGACACATGGGCTCGCCCATGACACCAAGACCGATGAACCCGATACCGGCGGTGCTCATGCGCCGCCTGCGAGTGAAAGGTAGATCGATTTGGTCGAGGCATAGAGGCGCACGCCCTGACGACCTTTTTCGCGGCCGAGTCCGCTTTCTTTCATGCCCCCGAAGGGCGTCGCTATCGAAAGCTCGCGATAGGTGTTGATCCAGACCGTACCGGCCTCAAGCTGACGCGCGACGCGCCAGGCCTTCGATATGTCGCGTGTCCAAAGGCCAGCGGCCAAACCATAAGCGGAGTCATTGGCTTGCTTGATCAGGTCGGTCTCGTGGTCGAACGGCAGAACGCACAACACAGGCCCAAAGATTTCCTCACGGCAGGCGCGCGCCTCATTGGCGAGGCCTTCGATGATCGTGGGCCGGTAATAGGCGCCTTGAGAGAGGGACGCGTCTTCTGGTCGCGCGCCGCCGGCCAGAATGCGACCACCGTCCGCACGGGCCAATTCGACATAGTGCTCGACGCGCTCGCGATGAGCGAACGAGGCGAGCGGACCTTGACCGCTCGCGGGATCGGCCGGGGGGCCGAGCATGAGCGCGTTGGCACGTTCGATCAACCGATCGACGAGCGAGCGATAGAGCGGGCGTTCGACGAAAAGCCGCGAACCCGCGACGCAGCTTTGGCCGAGCGCATCGAAAATCCCGCCGAACACACCATCGACCGCGCGATCGAGATCGGCATCGGCGAACACGATGTGCGGCGATTTTCCGCCGAGCTCAAGCGCAACCGGGATCAGGCGTTCGGCCGCGATTCGCGCAATGGCGCGTCCGGTCGCCGTGCCGCCCGTGAACGAAATCATCCCGATCTCTTTGTGCCGCACAAGCGGATCGCCGACCGCGAGACCCGTGCCGTTCAACACATTGAGCACACCCGGCGGTAATCCGGCCTCGCAAACAATACGGCCAAGCGCTAGGCCCGTGCCGGGCGTGATTTCGGATGGTTTCAAAATCACGCTATTGCCGGCGGCGAGCGCGGGCGCGAGCTTCTGCGCCTCCATGGCAAGGGGCGAGTTCCATGGCGTGATCAGCGCTACGACGCCAATCGGCTCATACACGGTCATCGAAAGATAATCGCCGCGCGGTGTGGTGAGATCGCCCTCCATGGTTTCGCAAACCGACGCGAAATAGCGGAAGGTCGCGGCCGCGGCTTTGGCTTGGGTGCGGCATTCCTTCAGCGTCTTGCCGTTTTGACTCATTTGAAGGTGCGCAAGCACCTCCGCGGCCTCCGCAATGCGCCGCGACGCTTCGAACAACACAGTCGCGCGCTCATGAGGCTTTTTGTCGCGCCAAGTTCCACGCGCGAATGACTCACGCGCCGCTTTCACCGCGGCTTCGATGTCTGCGCTCGTCGCGGTCTGGTAGCGAGCTGAAACACGCCCCGTCGCGGGATCGATCGCGTCGAGGATTGGGCCATGGCCCGTCGCGGCCTCGCCGTTTATCAGGAGCGGGGCCGGCGTCTCAGGTGCCGCGCTCATGCACTGCCCCGCGCGCGCTTGGCGGCCTCGGCGCCCGCTATGCGACCGAACACCGCGCCCGAAACAAGGCCGGTGCCACCCGGATAGTTGAAATAGAACAGACCGCCGACCAGTTCCCCCGCCGCAAAGAGCCCAGGGATCGGTTGTTCGGACGGGTCGAGCACGCGTGCGGCGCGGTCGATCTGCAACCCGCCGAAGGTGAACGTGATCCCGCAAGTCACGGCGTAGGCCTCGAAAGGCGGCGTGTCGATCGCCATTGCCCAATTTGACTTCGGCGGCGTGAGGCCAGCGGTACAGCGGCCATCCTTGATGTTCGGATCGAATTTGATGTCGCCTCGTACCGCCGCGTTGAAGGCGCGGACGGTTTCAAGGAAGCCATTGGGGTCGACCCCTTCAAGTTGCGCGGCGAGCGCGTCGAGATGTTCGGCGCGCACGCGCGTCGCCTGTCTGATGCGGTACTCGCCACGCAAAAAAGGCTGCGCCTTGGCGTCGAATATTTGCCAAGCGAACTGGCCGGGCTGTTCGAGGATGTTGCGACCGTAAATCGCGTACGTGTAGTTGCGAAAGTCGGCGCCCTCATCCACGAAACGTTGGCCCTTGGCGTTGACCATGATGCCGAACGGATAGGAGTGCTTCTGGAAACCATCGCCGACCGCGAGATCGCCGAAATCAGGCGCATTGCGGTCCCAGCCGACCGCGTGACAGCCGGACCAATGGCCAAACGGCATGGCGCCAATCTCAAGCGCCATGCGAATGCCGTCACCCTGGTTATGGCGCGAGCCGCGCACCTTGGCGAGATCCCAGCCTGGCCCAAGATAGCGCGCGCGCCATTCGGCATTGGCCTCAAAGCCACCGGCGGCCAGCACGACCGCCCTGGCGCGATAAAAAAGCGTTTGCCCGCTGCGACGCGCGGACACGCCAACCACGCCGCCTTTGTCATCGCGTTCCAAGCCTACCGCGCGCGTTTCGTAGTGCACCGCAATGCCGGCCGCGTCGGCCGCCTTATACCAGGCGTCCATGAGCCCAGTGCCGCCGCCCCAGGATTCAACCGCGAGCCCGCCCCAAAATTTGAACCGCCCATCGACCTTGAACGCTTGGCGGTGATAACTCGGCTGAAAGCGAATGCCCTTTGCCCGCATCCACTCAAGAGCCGGGCGACTGCCGGCAACCAGCGTCTCGACCAAATCGGGCTGCGCGCGAAAATGGGTCAGCCGCGCCATGTCGTCGAAATACTGACTTGCGGTGTAGGAAGCGAAATCCGTGTTCCGAATTTCCTCGTCGCTCAACTCGGGCATGACCTTGCGGAGATCGTCGACCGAGTCATAGACAATCCGCAGCGCACCACCGGTGTAGGCGCTGTTGCCGCCCCGCTCCTGCATGGTCGCGGCCTCGAGCACAATCACACTTGCGCCTGCATCGCGCGCGCTCAGCGCGGCGGCGAGGGCCGCGTTGCCCGCGCCAACCACCACGATGTCGGCTCTAAGGTCCGTCATTCGTCGTCCAATCTGAACTTACCGGCGGGTATATCGGCAGTCCGCACCGCGCGCAATACGCCGACACGCTTGCGATGTAACGGGGCATCTGAGATAGACTGTGTCCGAACCAATTGGGGAGGACGCATCGCATGGCGAAAAAGACCGTGGGCTGGGGCCTGATCGGCTCGACAAGCTGGAGCGACCACACCTTCGGGCCGGCGATCACCGCCGCGAAGGGCGCAAAGCTCAACGCCGTGTTCAGTTCGAAGCGCGCCAACGCCGCGGCGTTTTGCAAGAAGCACGGCGTGCCAAACGGCTATACCGATCTTGATAAGTTTCTTGCCGATCCGGCGATCGAAGCGGTTTGGGTCGCGGGACCGACCGATTTGCATAAGGCACAGGCGATCGCCGCGCTCAAAGCCGGCAAGCATGTGTTGTGCGAAAAGCCGATGGCGGTGAGCGCGGCCGATTGCGCGGCGATGGTCAAGGCAAGCGTCAAGGCGCGACGCATTCTCGGCCTTGGCTATAACAATCGGCACAGCCCGATCTTCCAAGCCGTGCAGCGTGACTGGGCGAAGGGCGTTTACGGCCACCCAGTGAATGTGCACATCCATCTCGTTGTTCCCGCCGGGAACACCCAGATCGGTTGGCGCGGCTATCCCAAGCGGAGCGGCGGCTGGGCGCTCGGCAATATCGGCACGCATTTCATCGATGTCGCACGCTGGTTCATGGGCGATGTCGACGAGGTCTATGGCCATTTGTCGAACCACGCCTGGGGCCTCAAGGTCGACGATCATTCGCTGGTCGCGATGGGCTTCAAGAATGGCGCGTCCGGCACCATCATGGCCGGCATGGGGCGCGTGATGGGCGGCACCGGCCGGCTCGAGCTCTATGGCACGACCGGCTATTGCATTTTCGATGGCGCGTTGTTTGGTGGCGGCGGCACGATGACGACGAGCCGCAAGGGCGGGGCACCGGTCACCAAGAAACTACCCGTCTTCAACACCTATCAACTTCAGGTCGAGGCGTTCAACCGGGCCGTGCGCGGCGAAGGAAAATTCCAGGCCACCGCGTCGGACGGTCTCGCCAATCTCAAGGTGATGGAAAAAGCGCGCGGCTGGTGACGCGCGGGTGACACGGGCGGCGCAGCCAAAACCATCGCCGAAAGGCACGCCGGTTTCGCTCCGCCGCTCGCTCTCGCTGCCGTTGATGGTGCTCTATGGCTTGGGCATCACCATCGGCGCCGGGATTTATGTGCTGCTCGGCAGCGTGGCGGGCCATGCCGGCCTTTATACGCCGATCTCCTTTTTGCTCGCTTCGCTGATGGCGGGCTTCACCGCGTTTAGCTTCGCCGAATTGGCCGGGCGCTACCCTCGAAGCGCAGGCGAAGCGCTGTTCGCCTTTCACGGCTTCGGCAGACGCTGGCTCGCCGTGACGGTCGGCCTGTTGATGACGGGCGCGGTGATCATCTCGGGCGGCGCGATCGTGCGCGGCTTCACCGGCTATTTGCAGACCGTGGTCACCGCGCCGGAATGGCTGATCATCATTGCGCTGATCCTGGTGCTCGGCCTGATCGCCGCCTGGGGCATCATGCAATCGGTCATCGTAGCGGCGCTCCTGACCGTGATCGAACTCGCCGGATTGTTGCTGGTGATCGCGGTCGGCGCCGATGCCTTGGGCGATATCCCGGCGCGCGCGGCCGAATTACTGCCGCCCTTCGAGATGACGGCGTGGAGCGGAATCCTATCGGGTTCGGTGCTCGCCTTCTTCGCGTTTCTCGGGTTCGAGAGCATGGTCAATGTCGCCGAAGAGGTGAAGGACGTGCGGCGCAATTTGCCGCGTGCGATTATCATCACGCTTGGTATCACGACGGCGCTTTACGTCACGCTGTCCCTGATCGCGGTGCTGGTCGTGGTGCCTGCAACGCTGGCCGAGCAGAAAGCGCCCCTGGCTTATTTGTTCGAGACCGCGATCGGGCGGGAGATCCCCGCATTACGAATCATCGGTGCGATCTCGGCGCTCAATGGCGTTTTCATCGAGATCATCGTGGCGGCTCGAATCCTCTATGGCTTAAGCAATGAGAAGTGGTTGCCCCGGCACCTTTCCCATGTTCACCCGCGCACTCAAACACCGCTGGTCTCGACCGCGCTCGTTGTCATCGCGATGTTGCTGTTCGCGCTGTTCGTGCCGATCGCAGCCTTGGCGGAGGCCACGGCCATGATCACGCTGACTGTGTTCGCGACCGCCAATCTTGCGCTCATCATGATCAAACGGCGCGAGGCACCGCCGCATGGCGGCCTGGTTGTTCCGGTTTGGGTGCCGCTCGCCGGCTTCCTCATCTCGGCGGCCTTCGTGGTGCTCGAGATGATCAACCGCTTGAGCGGTTGATCGCGCCGAGCCGGCGGGCTTAACATCGCTCCCTTCACAGGAGGATCCAATGACAAGTCGAAAGCCGGTCGATCCAGAGACCTTGAGCGCGGTCGCGAGCGAAATCGCGGGGCTCCGCATTTCAGCCGAGGCGGCCAAGAACCACGCCACCATTCTCGAGCCGATCCTGCAGGGGATTGACGGCTTGCGCCGGCTCAATCTCAAGAACGTCGAGCCGGCGGTGATCTTCCACCCGGTCGAGGGCCGGAAGGAGGGCGGCCGATGAACGCGCTCACCGATATGTCGGTCGCGGAGCTCGGCGCCGCGATTAAGGCAAAGAAAGCCTCGCCGGTTGAGGTCGTCAAGGCGCACTACGAGCGCATCAAAAAACTCAACGACAAGGTCAACGCCTATGTGTTGTTGACCGAGGAGTCTGCGCTCGCCGACGCCAAGGCGGCCGAGGCCGAGATTGCGAGGGGCCAATATAAAGGCCCCTTGCATGGTATTCCGATCGGCCAGAAGGATTTGGTCGAGACCAAGGGCGTGCGTTCGACCGCGTGTTCCAAGGTGCTGGCCAATCATGTGCCGACCGAAGACGCGACCGTGGCGGCGCGTTGGCGTGCCGCCGGCACGATCATGCTCGGCAAGCTCAATACCCACGAATTCGCCTATGGCCCGACCAATGACAGCTCGAGCTTCGGCCCGGCGCGCAATCCGTGGGACACCACGTGTTTCAGCGGCGGCTCCAGCGGCGGCTCGGGTGCGGCTGTTGCACTTGGTCTGGCGGCGGGTGCGACCGGCACCGATACGGGCGGCTCGATCCGCATTCCCTCGGCGGCGTGCGGCATCACGGGCCTGAAGCCGACCTATGGTCGCGGCCCACGCACGGGCATTTTCCCGCTGTGCTGGACCATGGATCACCCCGGGCCGATGGCACGTAGCGCCGAAGATTGCGCGCTGCTCGCGCAACCTATGTATGGCCGCGATCCGCGCGACGCGGCGAGCGCCGACCGCCCGGTGCCCGACTATGTCGCCGCGTTGAAGGGCGGTGTGAAGGGTCTGCGGATCGGTGTGCCGAGCCATTACTTTTTCACCGCCGCGACCGAAGAGGTCGAAAGCGCGGTGCGGGACGCGATCAAGGTACTTGAGGGCCTCGGCGCCCGTGTTGAAGAGGTCACGATCCCTGACATCGACCACGCGGCAACCGCCGCGCTGTTGATCTATTTGGCCGAGGGCACCGCCTATCATGACGATTGGTTGAACGACAAATCGGCTTTGTTCACCGATCAGGTGCGCACGTTCCTCGAAGTCGGCAATTATGTGCTGGCGAAAGATTATTTGCACGCCCAGCGCTATCGCACCCATCTCGGCAATCAGATCGCCAATCTATTCGAGAAAGTCGACGTGTTGGCGACGCCTACTCTGCCGATTCCGGCGCAAACCATCGGTCAGCTGACGATGAAAGTCCGCGGCAAGGACGTTTCGGTGTTCGGCTCGCTCATTCACAACACCGAGCCATTCAACCTGACCGGCCTGCCGGTGCTCTCCGCGCCCTGCGGCTTTTCCGCCAAGGGCATGCCGATCAGCCTGCAGATCGCGGGCCGGCCGTTCGAGGAGGGCAGGGTGCTTGCGGTTGGTCACGCCTATCAAGGTGCGACCGATTGGCACAAGAAAAGACCGACGCCTTAGAGCTGCGCCGCCTCGAACGTATCGCAGGCGATGATCGTGCCGAGCTCGAAGCCACGGCGGAACCAGCGCGCGCGTTGTTCGGCGGTACCGTGCGTGAAGGCATCGGGCACGATCCCACCGCCGGTCTGCTTCTGGAGTCGGTCGTCGCCGACGGCGCTCGCCGCGCCGAGCGCTTCGTCGATGTCGCCCGGCTCCAAGATCTGTTTTGTTTTTTCCGCGTGGTGCGCCCATAGCCCGGCGTAGCAATCGGCCTGTAGCTCGACACGAACCGATAGCGCGTTGCGTTCGGCGGCATTCAACTTGGCCTGCAATCCGGCGACGTCTTCAAGCACGCCAAGCGTGTTCTGCACGTGGTGGCCTACCTCGTGGGCCAGCACATAGGCCTGCGCGAAATCACCCGGCGCCTTGAGGCGCTCGCTGAGCTCCCGGTAGAAACTGAGGTCGATGTAAATCTTGCGGTCGCCCGGGCAGTAAAACGGACCGGTGACGGATTGCGCAAAGCCGCACGCCGAGCCTGCTCCGCCCGAGAACAACACGAGCTTCGGCTCGGGATAGTCGCGGCTGAATTGACCGAATAAATCGTTCCAGACGTCCTCGGTGTCGGCCAGCACCACCGCGATGAAATCGCGCTGCTCGTCGGAAGCGCCCGAGCGCCCCTCTGAGTTCCCGACCGCCGTGCGGTCGTCGATCGCGCTCTGATTCGGTTGGTCGAGCAAATTGCCGCCGAAGATGAGAACGAGCGCGGCGATGACCAGAAGCCCTAGGCTGCCGCCAAAGCGCGAACGTGGCCCCATCCGCCCGCCGAACGGGCCGCCACCGAGCGGTCCGCCGCGCGGCATGCCGATGCGCGGAAAGCCTCCGGGGCGACCCCTCAGGTCTTCGATATTGCCGCTCTGCCGTCGCCCTCGCCACAACATGGTTCATTCATCCCTTCAGGAGATCTAGGATCGATAGGAGGGGTCTTCACGATCAAGCCGACGCAACAGTGCCTCGAAGCCGATATCGCCCCAACGCGCGTCTCCGGTTCCTTGACCGGTCTTGGCCGTGCGCTCGATCACCTCGCGCGGCGGCACGACGAGCTCACCACCCGCTTGCGCCGCAATTTGAATCTCGCAGGTCCGCTCAAGGTAATGCATCAGCGTAAACGCCTCGGCGAGCGAGCGGCCCCAACTTAACGTGCCGTGGTTACGCAGGAACATCATCTTGTTGTCGGCCAAATTGCTCACGAAGGATTTTTGTTCCTCCGGCCGCAAGCCCGGCCCGTCATAGGCGTGATAGCCGATCTTGCCGTCATAGGTGATGGCGAATTGGTTGATCGGTCGTAGCCCGCCTTTCTGCGCCGACACCGCAACGCCCGGAACCGTGTGCAAATGCATCACGCTATGGGCCTCGGGCTTAGCCTTGTAGACCGTGGCGTGGACCACCCAACCGGCAGGATTTACCTCGCCGGGAACGGCGCCGATATTGTGGCCATCAATGTCGACCTTGAGCAATGTCGAGGCGGTCACGTCATCGAATAATTGGCCAAAGCCGATAAAGAGGAAGGCGTCTTGCTGGTCGGTCAGGCGCGCCGATAAATGGGTGTAGATCAGATCGTCCATCTGGCGCCGCACAAACATGCGGTAGCAGGCGGCGAGCCTGACGCGCAACTCCCATTCCGCCGCCGAGACATTGAGCTTAGGGGCCGAAGCGGCCTTCGACTTGACGGTACGGGCGACCATGACGTCTTCCTCCAGTGCTTGTCGGCGCGACCAAAATCTATCATGTAGTCGGCTCGAACCGGATATGGCTTGGGGTATGGCATGAAACTCGACGGTCTGCGCGTACTTGATCTTTCGCGCTTCCTGCCTGGTCCCTATCTCACCATGACGCTGGCCGATCACGGCGCGGAAGTCATCAAGATCGAAGATACCAAGGCGGGCGACCCGAGCCGCTCGATTGGCGCAAGAGAGGCCGGCGTCTCGGTCTATTTCCGCAATCTCAACCGGGGCAAGAAGAGCCTCGCATTGGACCTCAAGGCGCCCGAGGGGCGGGCACTTTTCCTGAGGCTGGCCGAAACCACGGACGTCGTGATCGAGACGTTCCGCCCGGGCGTCGCCGACCGGCTTGGCATTGGCTATGAGGCGGTGCGGGCGGTCAATCCAAAGGCGGTCTATTGCTCGATCTCGGCGTTCGGCCAAAAGGGGCCCTATCGCGACCGCCCGGCGCATGATTTGAGCGTCGGTGCGCTGGCCGGCACGGTCGCGTTGAGCCATGGCGCGGACGGCACGCCGTCAATGCCCGGCCTGCCGCCGACCGACCTTGCCGCTGCGCTCCTGGGTCTTTCAGCGGTCTTGATCGCGCTGATCGGCCGTTCTCGCACGGGGAAGGGCGACTATGTCGATCTTGCGATGTATGACGCGGCGTTGTCGTTCCTGGCGCCGATCGCGGGCCAAGCGCTGGTCGATGGCCGTGCGCCCGCACCCGGCGGCGATCGCATTTTGGGTGGTGCCGCGCTTTATCGTGTTTATCGCGCCAAAGATGGCGGCCATATCACGCTTGGTGGCTCGGAGCCGAAATTTCTCGAAGAGCTATTGAACGGACTCGGTCGACCCGATCTCATCCCGATTGGCCGGAAGGCCGCTGGCCCCGATCAGGCGCCGCTGCATCGCTTTCTTGAGGAAACATTCCTGACACGGACGCGCGATGAGTGGGCCGCCTGGTTCCAGGGGCGGGATATTTGTTTTGCGCCGGTGCTCGATCTGGTCGAGGCCTTTGCCGATCCGAATATCGCGGCGCGCGACATGCTGGTGCCCCACGAAGCAGGTGGCAAACAGCTCGGCGTCGCGATCAAATATGCGAATGAGCCGGGGCGCGCCGATCCGCATGCGCCGGCGCTGGGTGAACATTCCGACGCGCTTGTCGCTGCGCTCGGCTATGACCGTGCGGCGATCGCGGCGCTCCGGGCGAAAGGTGTGATCAATGGCCCCGAGGATTGAAGAGGGCGTGAGAATCAGCCTCGCCGGCAGCGAAGTGGAATTCGACTGCGCGGTCGACGATACCATCTTGCGCGCGGGGTTACGCGCCGGGCTTGGTCTGCCCTATGAATGCAGCGTTGGCAGTTGCGGCACTTGCCGCGTCGATCTCGTGAGCGGCGAGGTCGCGACGGTATGGCAGGCCGCGCCTGGACTAACGGAGCGCGACCGCCAGCGCGGGCGCCGGTTGGCCTGCCAGAGCCGACCGCTCGGCCCTTGCATGATCAAGGCCCGCCTCACGCCCGAGACCGTGCCCCCGGTCCTGCCGCGTCGCCAATCGGCGCTCCTGGTCGGCTCGCGCGCTTTGACGCGCGACATGCGTGAGTTCGTGTTCCGGACCAGCGGCGCGGCGGACTTCGTTCCCGGCCAATACGCGTTGATCGAGTTCGGATCGGAGATCGGCCCGCGCGCCTATTCGATGTCGAGCCTGCCGAGCGCGGAGGGTGATTGGCGCTTTGTGATCAGGCAGGTGCCGGGCGGCAAAGGCAGCGGCGCGTTATTCGCCGCCACGGCGGGTGCACGCTTTGAAATGGATGGGCCCTATGGCCTGGCCTATTTGCGGGCCACGGAGCGGGACATCATCTGCGTCGCAGGCGGCTCTGGGCTTTCGCCGATGCTGTCGATCGTGCATGCGGCCGCTCATGATCCGCGCTTCGCCGATCGGACGATCCATCTTTTTTATGGCGGGCGCACGCCAGCCGATTTATGCGCCGAAGCTGAAATCAAGTCGCTGCCCGGCTTTGGCACACGCATCCATCATGTCGCGGCGGTATCGGACGCGGCGGCGGCGCGCGAACCCTATGCCCGACCGATCGGCTTTATTCACACGATCGTCGAAGAAGCGTTTGGCGACCGGCTGAAGGAGCACGAAATCTATTTCTCAGGCCCGCCGGCGATGGGCGATGCCATGCAGAAAATGCTCGTGCTCGGCCGCAAGGTGCCGGTCGGGCAAATCCATTTCGATCGGTTCTACTGACGCTTGCCGCGTTTCGCCAAAGCGAGAATGCGCTGGGCCTGCGTGACGATTGGGTAATCGACAAAGCCGCCATCGACTTCGATCGAGGCGATGCCCTTGGCTTCCGATTTCGCGAAGGCGGCGAGAATACGTTCGGCGCGCGCGATCTCATCGGGGCTCGGCATGAACGCCGCGTTGACCACCGCGACTTGGTCCGGGTGGATGCAGAGCTTGCCCTGAAAGCCGAGCACACGGGCCGTGCGGGCGACCTGCCCGATGCCGTCCAGATTGCGCACGTCGAGATAGACCGTGTCGATCGGTGGCTCGCGGCCGGCGGCGCGCGATGCCAGCGTCATGCGCGCGCGTGCATCCACGATGGCGATTTCATCGCCCGTCAAGATTTGCCCAAGATCGCGGGTCAGGTCGCCAGCACCAAAAGTGAGGCGGCGCACGCGAGGCGAAGCATTGGCGATGGCATCAAGCTGCACCATACCGGCGGCGGTCTCGACAATCGGGATCAGATCGATCGGCTGCGTCACGCCGCGCTCGAGCTCGAGCTGGCGCAGCAACCAATCGATGGTGTGGATATGGCTCGCGCTTTCGATCTTAGGCGCGACCACGCCGTCAAGCCCAACTCCGATCGTGCCGATCAAGTCGGGATAGCAATGCGGCGTGTCGATCGCGTTGATCCGGACATAGAGCTTTACGTCGCGCGGCAAGCCAAGCGCGGCTCGCACCTCCGCGCGAGCGCCGATCTTTTCGCTCGCTGGAACGGTATCTTCCAGATCGAGAATCACCGCATCGGCACCGCTCGCCAGCGCCTTTGGTATGCGGGCCGGTTGATTGGCCGGGACGAAGAGAAAGCTGCGCAGCGCGTCGGTCATGGTGGTCAGGCCTTTGTTGGCATCTCGGGCGCCAAACCCGCAAGCGCTTCGATCACCGCGGTCAAGGCGAAGAAATCGTCATCACCGCGCCCCTGCGCGATCGAGGTCGCATAAAGCTGGCGGATCAATCCGGACAATGGCAAGGGCACAGTGGTTTCTTTCGCGGTCGCGAGCAAGAGGTCGAAATCCTTCGCCATCATCTTCGTTGTGAACGTGGGTGAGAAATCGCGCGCCTTCAAGGGAACCGATTTGTAGCCGAGCAGCGGCGAGGCGATGGCGCTCTGGTTGAACACGTCGAGCATGGTCGCCCAATCGAGACCACCACGCCGACCGAACGCCAGCGCCTCGCCGAGCAGCGCTCCCATCGCGCCGACCATCATGTTGAGGCTGAGTTTGAGATAGCGCGCCTCTTCATTGGGCCCGAGTCGGAATTGCTTGGCGCTCATCGCCGCGAAGGCGGGCAGGCAACGTTCATAAGCGTCCTTGGGGCCAGAGGCGATGACGGTGAGTTTGGCCGCCTCGGCCAGCGCAACGCCGCCCGAAACCGGCGCCCGTAGATAGGCGACGCCACATTTCGCGGCCTCGGTCGCAACAATGGCCGACGCCATCGGCGTCACTGTGCTCATATCGACATAGATCGTGCCGGGCTTCGCGTTGACGAGCACGCCTTTTGGGCCGAGCGCGACCGCGTGCAGGGCCTTGTCGTCCGAGATCATCGAAATTACGATCGGCGCACTTCCGGCAAGCGCGGCGATGTCGGCCGCGCGCCGCGCGCCCAGCGCCTCGAGCGGCGTCACTTTGGCAATCGTCGGGTTGAAGGCGCTTAGCGTGAAGCCGGCCGTCAACAGGTTTCGGCACATCGGCCCGCCCATCAGGCCGGTACCAATCCAGCCGATCGATTTGTCGCTTGCGCCGCTCATGATCCCGGCTCCCTATGCAGTACCGGGCAAAGGTAGTAACGATTGTTGGGCGGGCGCGCCAGCCTGGCATTGCGGTCGCACGAATAGGGGGAGTTCATGGCCTATCCAAGGGCGTTCAATCATGTCGGCATCACGGTCTCCGACATCGAAAAGGCAACCGCCTGGTACGAAAAAATCCTGGGTTGCCACGTGATCATGCCGCCGATCGACGCCTATGAGGACGGCAGCCACTTTTCGAACATCATCACCGATATTTTCGGCAAGGGCTTCAAGCGCATGCGCATGGCCCATCTGGGTACGGCCGAGGGCATCGGCATCGAGCTGTTCCAATTCTATCGGCCCAAGACGAGCCGCCGGAGACCAAATTTCGACTATGCCCGCACGGGCATTTTTCATATTTGCGTGACCGACCCGAACATCGAGGGGCTGGCAAAAACCATCGCAAAGAGCGGCGGCAAGCAGCGCAGCAAGGTTTGGAAGTTGTGGCCCGACAAGCCCTACAAGGTCTGCTATTGCGAGGATCCCTGGGGCAATATCGTCGAGATCAGTTCGCACAATTATACCCAGACATGGGCAAATTTCGCGAAACCCCATAAGCCGTAATGGCAAGCGGCAATGTTCATGCCGCGCCGAGAATCTAGACGAAGGCGCCAAGGCGCGCCGAATATCTGCGTCAATAGCGAACAGGGGGAAATCATGGCCAGCAAGCTTCTGCCACCGCAACTCGTCACGGGCGCGCGGTTGCTCATTCTTTGTTATGTGCCGGCCGATCCAAAGGCCGCGGCCGCGCTACTGCCCGAGCCGTTCAAGCCGGCCAAGAACAAGGCGATCTTTCTCAATCAATATGTCGTCGACAAGGCCGAATACACCTCGGGCTTCGGCGCCTATTCGCTCACTTATGCCGGCCCCGAGCTTGATGGGTTGAACGCCGACAAGATCGTTCAGGGCCGCTTTTGGACGCACTATCTGAATTCCAGCGCCAAGATGCGCGAATACGCCAAGGAGCGCGGCGTACCGGCGACGGCGGGCAAGACCACCTTGGTCCAACGCGGCAAGCGGATCGTCGCGACCACGTTCGACAAGGGCAAGCCGATCATCCGGACCACCGTCGAGGTCGGCAAGAAGCTCGTCCCGGCGCACGGCCAGCTGCGCTATTTCAGCAATATCGGTAATACGTTCCTGGACGGCCGCTATCCCTATGTCCTGCCGGCGGCGGACCCGATGAAAGTGATTTCGATGGAGTTTCTCGACCCGAAGCACTCGATCTACGTGCTGCGCCCGGCGAGCCCGTTTAAACTCACCGCCGGCCTCTATACGCCTTCGGGCACGTTCTGCTATCCGGGCGGGCAGGATATCTGGACGCCGAAGTGATCTAATCCAATTGCAGCGGCGCGCCGCTCGGCGATAGCGGGTCGAGCGGCAGACGCTTGGCGAGGCCGCTGGCTTGCTCGAACAGCGCGGCGGCGGCGAGCGCGGCTGCATCGGCACGCGGTGGCGCCATGATCTGGAGCCCGACCGGCAGGCCGCTCGCGGTAAAGCCGGCGGGCACCGAAAGCACCGGGCAAGCGGTCAGGGTGAGCGCGAAGGTGATGCCGATCCAGGCGACGTAATTGTCGAACCGGACGCCCTCGACCTCTTCGACATAACGCACATCGACATCGAAGGGCGGCACGATCGCGGTCGGGCAGACCAACAAATCATAGCGCTCAAAAAAGCGGCAGACCCGGTCATAAAGCGCACCGCGCGCGATTTCGGCGCGGCCGATCGCCTCGCCATCGAGCCGGAGACCCTTTTCGATGTTCCAGATCACTTCGGGTTTCAGTTTGTCGCGATGTTGGCGCAGCAGCTCGGCGCGCTCGGCGGCGAATTTGGCGGCGCGCAGGACCTGAAATATCTCGACCGCGTCATGTAGATCGGGCTCGGCCTCTTCGATGATGACCCCCATATCGGCAAAGCGACGCGCGGCCTTGGCGCAGATCGCCGCGACCTCCTTCTCGACCGGGAATTGGCCAAGATTTGGGCTATAGGCGATGCGCTTGGGCGGCCTTGCCTCGCGCACCGATTGAGCGAAGCTCGTTGTTGGCGGCGGCAGTGCCAGCGGGTCGCGCGGATGATCGGCGGTCATGGCATCGAGGAAGAGCGCGACATCGGCCACGTTGCGCGCCATCGGGCCGTTGACCAACAGCGATGAGAACGGCAGCGGCACCGGGCCGCGCGGTACGCGACCCGGGCTCGGGCGTAGGCCGACGATTCCGCAAAAACTCGCCGGCGTGCGCAAGCTGCCGCCGAGGTCCGAACCATGGGCGAGCCAGACCTGACCTGCGGCAACTGAAACCGCGGCACCGCCCGATGACCCGGCGCACGACTTCGCGACATTCCAGGGATTGTGGGTCTTGCCGAACACCTCATTGAAGGTGCTGGCGCCGGCGCCGAATTCGGGCGTGTTGGACTTGCCGATGACGATCGCGCCATTGGCCTCGAGTGTCTCGACCAGGATGTCGGAGTGCGCCGGCACGTGGTCGGCGTAAATCGGCGAGCCGAAGGTGGTGCGCACGCCCTCGACCGCCGTCAGATCCTTGATCGAGACCGGCAGGCCGCCGAGCCAGCCGCGCGGCCGGGCCACCTTGCGCCGGTTCTCGTCCTCGATGCGTCTGGCATGGGCCAGCGCCCGCTCGCGGCAGAGTGTCGGCAGCGCATTAAGGTGTCGATCGGTCGCGGCGATGCGGGCATAGGCGGCCTCGACCATTTCGCTGGGCCGGACCGTGCCGGCCTTCAGCTTTTGCACCGCCTCGGCGGCGGTTAGTCGACAAAGGTCCTGGTTCATCGGTGCTCCGGTCGGGCTTGCGTCCTGGCCACCTGTGCATAGCATAGAGCGTGGTCAAGGGGAGAAGGCTATGACGCAAGAGCCGGGGCGCGGTGTACA
>CAMDDO010000068.1 GCA_945892755.1 Rhizobium sp. Q54
GCGGTCACCGTGCCGTCCTTGGCGAAGGCCGGCTTCAATTGCGGTATCTTCTCCAGGTTCGCCTTCAGCGGCTGTTCGTCTTGTTTGACCACGACATCGCCCTTGCGGCCCTTGACCGTGATCGGCGTGATTTCACCCTCGAAGCTGCCATCCTTGATCGCGGTTTGGGCGCGTTTGAGCGAGGTGATCGCGTATTGATCCTGTTGCTCGCGGGTGAACTGGTATTTCTGCGCGGTGTTCTCGGCGAATACGCCCATCGGCTTGCCCGGCTCATAGGCGTCCTCGAGGCCGTCAAGAAACATGTGATCGAGCACGCGGCCATGGCCCATGCGATAGCCGCCGCGCGCGCGGTCGAGCAAATAGGGCGCGTTGGTCATGCTTTCCATGCCGCCCGCGACCATGACCCGGCTGTTGCCCGAGGCGATCATGTCGGCGGCGAACATCACCGCCTTCATGCCAGAACCGCACATCTTGTTGATCGTGGTCGCGCCGACATCCTTCGGGATGCCCGCGCCGATCGAGGCCTGGCGCGCCGGCGCCTGCCCTTGTCCGGCAGGCAACACGCACCCCATGATCACTTCGTCGACGTCCTCGCCCTTGACCTTGGCGCGTTCGAGCGCGGCCTTGATCGCGGCGGTGCCAAGCTCGGCGGCTTTCGCCTCGCCCAATTCGCCCTGGAAGCCACCCATGGGCGTGCGCGCCTGGCCTACGATGACGACGGGATCCGACGTGCTCATGGTCTTACCTCCTGACGGGAATGATGGGTCTGGCTTATTCGATATCCGAGCCGGTCACAATGCCGATCTTGGTCCTGATCTCGCTACCGAGGTCGAGCGCTTCGAGCGCCGCCTCGTCGATCGAGGCGAGGCTATGAATCGGCGCCTTCGACTGACCGGTAAGGCGGGCCAAGCGCGTCCGTTTGAGCGACCGCATCAGCATGGTCATCATGTAGATTAGATTGATGCTCTCCTCGAACGAGATCGCCTTGACTTCGCGATAAAGATTTCGATTGCCGTCCTTGCGCCGCTTGACGCGATGGAAGGCGACCCAATCCTCGATCCCCGCTTGCGCCGCATCGGCCTCGGGCCCATCCATGAAGCGCGCGGTCTCGGTCTCGTCGCGCATGATACGGAGGCCGCGCGCCAGCGGCTTCAGTTCACTCGCAGCCAGATAGCGTTGCCCCGCGATTTCGAGCACGCGGGTGATGTTGGCCAGGTTGCGTGGCCAGTCCGGGCCGCGCTCGCCTGGGACCAGATTGGTGTAGATCGCGCCTTCGATGAATTCGCCGCGCGTCCGCATCGCCTCGCCGGTCAGCGCGCTGGCATCGCCCGCGATGAAGCGATCGATCGCCCAGCGCACCAGCTCGCGCGTATAGGTCGCCATGAAGACGGGGTGCGGCGCGGTCTGGAACGCCGCCGCCATGAAGGCGAACAACGCCTCCGTCAGGTCAAGCTCGGTGAGATGAATTTCCGCCTTCAGGACGTCGGGCAGGCCGGCGGGCGAGGCAAGATCGGCCGGATCGCCGGCCAGCAGCGCGGCCACGCCGTCCGGGTTCTGCAGCGCGTGATAAAGCGTGAACGCCTTCTTATAAAAATACGTGTCGTCGAGCCGGCGATAGAATTCGGTCTCGATCTCACGCGTGTCGGGTTCGGCCGCCGAGACCGAAACCAGCTGCTCGACGATCGGCGGCGTAGTGCGACGCGTCATGACAATCTCCCTACGCGCTCTCGTCGAACAACTCGCGGCCGATCAACATGCGGCGAATCTCGCTGGTGCCGGCGCCGATCTCGTAGAGTTTGGCGTCGCGCAACAGCCGGCCGGTCGCGAAATCGTTGATATAGCCGTTGCCGCCAAGGCACTGAATCGCGTCGAGCGCGGCCTCGGTCGCCCGCTCGGCGGCGAACAGAATGGCGCCGGCCGCGTCCTTGCGACTGGCCTGGCCGCGATCGCAGGCTTGCGCCACGGCATAAACATAGGCGCGCGCGGCGTTCAGGTTGGTATACATGTCGGCGAGCTTGGCCTGGATCATCTGGAAGCCGCCGATCGGCTGGCCAAACTGCTTGCGCTCGTGCACATAGGGCAGCACGACATCGAGGCAAGCCTGCATGATGCCAAGCGGTCCGGCCGCCAGCACGGCACGCTCATAATCGAGCCCGCTCATCAGCACGGCAACGCCGCGATTGAGCTCGCCCAGCAGATTTTCGGCCGGCACCTCGCAGTTCTCGAAGACGAGCTCACACGTGTTGGAACCGCGCATGCCAAGCTTGTCGAGCTTTTGCGCGGTCGAGAAGCCTGCCATGCCCTTCTCGATCAGGAAGGCGCTGATGCCGCGACTGCCGGCATCCGAATCGGTCTTGGCATAGACCACCAGCACGTCGGCGTCCGGTCCATTGGTGATCCACATCTTATTGCCGTTGACGACATAGCGGTCGCCTTTGCGCTCGGCGCGCGTGCGCATCGAGACCACATCGGAGCCCGCTTCCGGCTCGCTCATCGCCAACGCGCCGACATGCGCGCCCGAGATCAGCCTGGGCAAGTATTTGCGGCGCTGCGCGTCATTGCCGTTGCGACGGATCTGATTGACGCAGAGGTTGGAGTGCGCACCATAGGAGAGGCCGACCGCCGCAGAGGCACGGCTGATTTCCTCCATCGCAATGCAATGTTCAAGATAGCCGAGCCCGGCGCCGCCGAGCTCTTCTTCTACCGTGATGCCGAGCAGTCCAAGGTCGCCGAGCTTCGGCCAGAGGTCGCGCGGGAATTCGTTGCTTCGGTCGATCTCCTCGGCACGCGGCGCGATCTCGGCGTCGGCGAACGCGCCGACCGATTGTCGGATCATCGCCGCCGTTTCGCCCAAGCCAAAATCCAGGACGGGATAGCGATTGCTTGTCATGGGGCGCAGGGATTTCCTCTGGTGCAATGCAGCATAGCCGGTTCGGCCCGGCCCCGAAACCCCGATCGGATCACACCAGGAACAAGCTCGCGAGCCCCAGAAAGGCCAGGAACCCTACGACGTCGGTCACCGTGGTCAGGAGCACCCCGGCGGCGGTCGCCGGATCGATCTTGAGCCGCCACAGCACATAGGGGATGGCGAGGCCGAATAGCCCGGCCGAGATCAGGTTGATGACCATCGCTGCACCGATCACGATGCCGAGCCAGAGGCTCCAATACCAAAGCCCCGCGACCGCGCCGGTGATGGCCGCGAACAGGATGCCATTGACGCCGCCGACCACAACTTCTTTAAGCAGAACGCTCACGAAGTTCTCGGCGCGCAGATCACGCGTCGCGATCGCGCGCACGGCGACCGCCATGGTCTGCGTGCCCGCATTGCCGCCCATCGACGCGACGATCGGCATCAGCACGGCAAGGCCGACCATTTGCGCGATCGTGCCATCGAACTGATAGATCACCCAGGAGGCCAGGATGGCCGTCAGCAGGTTGACGAACAGCCAGGCGAAACGGCCGCCGGAGGTTCGAATGGCATCGCGGTAGATGTCGGTCGCCGAAAGGCCGGAAAGCTTGAGCGCATCTTCCGCCGCCCCGGCGCCGACCAAGGCGACCACATTATCGGCGGTGATCGAGCCGACCAAGCGCCCACCCTCGCCTGTCACTGGCGCGGCGACCAGGTTGTATTGCTCGAACACGCGCGCGACTTCTTCTTGGTCGGTCGTGGCCGGAATCGCCTTGACGTCGCGCTCCATGAGATCGCGCAGCAAGACCGTGCGCCGCGCGCGTAGGAGACGCGCCAACGGAACCAAGCCGAGCAGGTCGCCGCGCCCGCCGACGACGTAGAATTCGTAGAAGGCCTCCGGCACCTCGGCCCCTTCGCGCAAGTGATCGATGGTCTGGCCGACCGTCCAATGCGCCGGCAGGCCGACCACCTCGCGATGCATCAGGCGACCAGCGCTGTTCTCCGGATAGCCCAGGCTTTCCTCGATCTCGCTCCGGTTTTCGCTCGGCAGCGCCTCGAGGATTTCGCGCCGCTCCGGTTCGCCCAGATCCTGCAGCACCGAGACCGCGTCCTCGGTATCGAGCTCCGCGATCGCCGCCGCGATCTCGTCAGGCAAGAGCCCGCGCATCACGCGCTCGCGCACGCCCTCATCGAGCGCGGCCAGCACCTCGCCGGTGAAAAGGGCACCGGCGGCCTCGATCAGCTTGAGCCGCTGGTGCGGCGTGAGGCGCCCGATCAGATCGGCGCGGTCGGATTCGTGGAGCGGTCGGATCAGATCGCGCACCCGAGCGGCGTCGTCGCTCGAAAGCGCGACCTCGACGGCGCGCACCAGCGCCGTGGTCAGGCCATAAAGGCTATCGGCGCGCGCCTCGGCTGACGTCTCCGCCCCCGCCTCGACCAGGCGCTTTTCGGTTTCCGCCACGCGACGCGATCAAGCCGTGCGCTTGCGCAAGTCCGCGCCAGCCGGCTTCACATGGTGCTGCGCCTCGACCACGGCGATGGCGGTCATGTTGAGAATGCTGCGCACGGTCGCCGACGACGTCATGACGTGCGCCGGCTGGTTGAGCCCGATCAACAGGGGGCCGACATTGATGCCATTGGCCAGCACCTTGACCATGTTGTAGGCGATATTTGCCGACGTCAGATCCGGCAGGATCATCAGATTTGCCTGACCGGTCAAATTGGAATCAGGAAACAGGTCGAGCCGGACGCTTTCGCTCAAGGCCGTATCGGCGTGCATTTCACCTTCGGCCTCCAAGTGCGGCGCGCGCTCTTTGAGAAGCGCGGTCGCCTCGCGCATCTTGACCGACGAGGGAAAGTCATTGCTGCCGAAATTCGAGCTCGACAGAAACGCGATCTTCGGCGTGATGCCGAAGCGCTCCATTTGGTCCGCCGCCATGATCGCGGTCTGGCACAGCTCTTCCTTGGTCGGATTCTCCGTCACATGCGTGTCGGTGATGACATAGACGCCCTTCGAGAGGATCAGCATCTGGAGCGCCGCCCCGGCGGTGACGCCCGGCTTCAGGCCGATCACGTCGAGCACATGCATCAGCTCGGGACGATAGAGACTGATCGGCCCAGCGATCAGAGCGTCGGCATCGTCGAGCTTCACCATCATGGCGCCGATCACGGTGCTGCGAGTACGCACTCTGATCTGCGAGGTCGCCGGCGACGCACCGCTTCGCCCCATCAATCGATAATACTCGCGCCAATAGACCTCATACTTGTCATAGGCGGTCGGCTCGATCACCATCGCGTCCTTGCCCAGGGTCAGCCTGAGTGAAAGCTGCGTGATCTTTTCGGCGATGACCGCGGCGCGGCCGATCAAGATCGGCTTCGCCATGCCTTCGTCGAGCGCCTGCTGCGCCGCGCGCAACACGCGATCGTCCTCGCCCTCGGCGTAAACCACCCGCTTCGGGTCCTCGACGGCGCGGTCGAGCACGCCGCGCATCATCAAGCCGGTGCGGAAAACGAATTGCGATAGCTCGGCCGCATAGGCCTTGAGGTCCTTGATCGGGCGCTTGGCGACGCCGCTCTCCATCGCCGCCCTGGCGACCGCCACCGGTACGGTCGAGATCAAGCGGGGATCGAACGGCTTCGGAATGATGTAGTCCGGCCCAAATTTGAGCGATTGATCGCCATAGGCCGCCGCCACCACGTCGGAGGCTTCCGCCATGGTCAAATCGGCGATCGCGCGCACGCAGGCAAGTTTCATCGGCGTGTTGATCTCTGTCGCGCCGCAATCGAGCGCACCCCGGAAAATGAACGGGAAGCAGAGCACATTGTTGACCTGGTTCGGATAGTCCGAACGCCCGGTCGCGATGATGGCGTCGGGCCGCGCTGCCATCGCCTCTTCCGGCATGATTTCGGGAATCGGATTGGACAGCGCGAGGATCAGGGGCTTGGGGCCCATCGGCTTGATCATGTCGCCGGTCGCCGCGCGCGGGCCGGAGACCCCCAGAAAAATATCGGCGCCGACCAGCGCATCCGTCAAGGTGCGCGCGTTGCTGTCGATCGCGTAGCGTTTTTTCTCGACGCCGAGATTGGGCCGACCCTTGTGCACGACGCCCTCTCGATCGCACACCGTGATATTGCCGTGCGTGACGCCGAGCTCGACCAGAAGGTCGAGGCACGCCATCGCGGCGGCGCCGGCGCCGTTGCACACCAGCTTCACCTTGTTGAGGTCCTTGCCGATCAAGCGGAGCCCGTTCAACAGCGCGGCGGCGACACAGATCGCGGTGCCGTGCTGGTCGTCGTGAAACACCGGAATGCTGAGCCGCTCCTTCAATTTGCGCTCGATCTCGAAGCACTCCGGCGCCTTGATGTCCTCGAGATTGATCGCGCCGAAGGTGGGCGCGAGACTCGCGATGGTTTCGACCAGCTTGTCGATGTCGGTCTCGTCGATCTCGATGTCGAACACGTCGATATTGGCGAACTTCTTGAAGAGGACGGCCTTGCCCTCCATCACCGGCTTGGCGGCAAGCGCGCCGATCGCGCCAAGGCCGAGCACCGCCGTGCCGTTCGAGATCACAGCGACCAGATTGGCCTTGGCGGTGTATTTGTAAACGTCGTCGGGGTTCTTGGCGATTTCCTCGCACGCCGCCGCGACGCCTGGCGTATAGGCGAGCGACAGGTCGCGCTGGTTCGCCATCGGCTTGGTCGGATGAATACCGAGTTTCCCCGGTTTAGGCAGCCGGTGATAAGCTAGAGCGCGTTCGCGCAGATCATCATCCGCCATGAAAAGCCCTTTCGACCGATGCGTTTGACCCAGTATAGCCAAGCTCGGCCAATTTACTACGCAACCCGCCCGGAATCGGGCGCGGCGTCAATCGCAGGCGGGGCCCGCCGCAATGGCCGATAACCCTGTGCGCCGCGACGCGCCGTCCGGTCGCGTATTGACGCGCGAACGAAAGAACGCTGTTGAATGGCGGGCCGACAGTGCGCTGGTACCCTATGACGAGGCGGTTGCGACGATGGAGGCGCGTGTCGCCGCGATTCGCGAGGGCACGGCCGCCGAACTCGTGTGGCTGCTCGAGCACCCACCGCTCTATACCGCCGGAACCAGCGCGCAAGACAGTGATCTACTCCTCCCCACGCGATTCCCAGTCCATCGGTCCGGGCGCGGTGGGCAATACACCTACCATGGGCCGGGCCAGCGCGTGGCGTATGTGATGCTCGACCTCGCGGCGCGCTCCGACCATGGCGGCCCGGATCTGCGTGCCTTCGTGCGCGGCCTTGAGCGCTGGCTGATCGAAACGCTGGCGGAATTCGGCGTGGCCGGCGTCAGGCGCGAAGGCCGCGTCGGCGTCTGGGTCGAGCGTGGCGGCGGCCAGGAGGCCAAGATCGCCGCAATCGGCGTGCGCGTGCGCCGCGCGGTCTCGTTCCACGGCGTCTCGCTCAACGTCAACCCCGATCTCTCGCACTATGACGGGATCATTGCATGCGGCATTCGGGAGCACGGCGTGACCTCGCTCGCCGGGCTCGGCGTGAAGGCGACCATGGCCGAGATCGATCAGGTTCTCAGACGGCGATTTGAAGCAGTGTTCGAGGCATAGGATCGCTATTCGGTCGGCCGCTGCTGGAAGCCGGACAGGTTCACCGCTTGTGCGGCGTTGTCGACAGTGAGCGCGGCGACTTCGGCAAATCTCGGACCTTTCCGGCACGCCTCGATCATGGCCGCGACCGCAAGCTCGCCCCCGACGAACAGCGCCTCGACGGTGCCGTCTTGTCGATTGCGTACCCAGCCCGAAAGCCCGCGCGTGCGTGCCTCGCGCTCGGTCCAGGCGCGGTAGCCCACGCCCTGCACCCGGCCCGAGATGCGGACCAGGCGGGCGATCGGCTGAACGTCACTCAAATTCCATGATCACCTGATCCACCGCCAGACTGTCGCCCTTGGCGGTGCGGATCTTGCTGACGCGGCCATCGCGCTCGGCGCGCAACACGTTTTCCATCTTCATGGCATCAACCACCGCGAGCGGTTGGCCGGCCTTGATCACATCGCCTTCATGGACCGGAATTGAAACCACGAGGCCGGGCATCGGCGACAAGAGAAAACGCGACAGATCGGGCGGTTTCTTTTTCGGCATGCGCGCGGCGAGCTTGGCGGCGCGCCGGCTCCTGACCATGACCGGCAGATCAATGCCGCGCCATGCGAGCCTGAGCTTGGTGCCGTTGCGGTCGACCTGCACGCTGACCGGGCGCCCATCGACGCGGCCCACGAACAATTTGTCGGCCGGCGTCCACGCGCTCTCGACCGTGATGGCTTGACCCTCATGCTCGACCACGATGTGCGCCCCGTGCGCGACCACGCTCACCTTGTGGCCGACCGCGCCGACCTCGATCGAGTGCTCGTGGCTCGGCGTCGCCTTGATGCCGCGCGCCTGGCCCGAGATTTTCATGGCGCGCTCTTGCAGCCGATGTTGCACCGTGCCGGCGACCGCGACGATCACCTTGAGGGCATCGGGCGTCAGCGCCGCGCCACCATAGCCCTCGGAAAATTCCTCGGCGATGAAGCCGGTCGAAAGCCGGCCCTCCCTGAAGCGCGCATGACCCAGCACCTCGGTCAGGAACCCGATATTGTGCAGAATGCCGCGCACATAATAGCCGTCGAGCCCGTCACGCAGACGGTCGATGGCCTGGTCGCGCGTGGCGCCGTGCGCGATCACCTTGGCCACCATGGGGTCATAGAACATGCTGATCTCGGCGCCTTCTTCGACGCCCGTATCAATCCTAAGCGTCGCGTCCAATGGCGGTTCGCGATAGCCGATCAGCCGGCCGATCGAGGGCACGAAGCCGCGCGCGGGGTCTTCCGCATAGACGCGCGCCTCGATCGCCCAACCATCGATTTTTACGTCGGCTTGTTTGAGCGCGAGCTTTTCGCCCGCCGCGACGCGAATCATCTGCTCGACCAGATCGATGCCGGTGGTCATCTCGGTCACCGGATGCTCGACCTGGAGCCGCGTGTTCATTTCGAGAAAATAAAAATGACGCTCCTGGTCCGCCACGAACTCGACCGTGCCCGCCGAGTGATAACCGACCGCCTTGGCCAGCGCGACCGCCTGCTCGCCCATCGCCTTCCGCGTCTTGGCGTCGAGCAAGGGGCTCGGCGCCTCCTCGATCACCTTTTGATGGCGACGCTGGATCGAGCATTCGCGCTCGTTCAAATAGATCGTGTGGCCGGTCCTGTCGGCCAGCACTTGGATTTCGATGTGGCGCGGATTGACGATGAACTTCTCGATGAACACGCGCCCATCGCCGAACGACGCGGTCGCCTCGTTGATCGCACCCTGCATGGATTCGCGTAATTCCGTCTCGCTGTGCGCGAGCCGCATGCCCTTGCCGCCGCCGCCGGCCGCCGCCTTGATCATGACCGGATAGCCGATGCCGGCGGCGATCTTGGCCGCTTCGTCGAGATCGGCGATCGGCCGATCGACGCCCGGCACGGTCGAGACGCCGGCCGCGCGCGCGAGCTTCTTCGATTCGATCTTGTCGCCCATCGCCGCGATGGCTTTGGCCGGCGGGCCGATGAAGACGAGTCCCGCCTTCTCGACGGCTTCCGCGAACGAGGCCTTCTCCGAGAGAAACCCGAAGCCCGGATGAATCGCCTCGGCGCTGGTTTGCTTGGCCGCCGCGATGATCGCGTCCGCCTTGAGATAGCTCTCGGCGGCCGGCGGTTTGCCAATCAGCACCGCCTCGTCGGCCAGGCGCACATGCAGCCCATCGACATCGGCCTCGGAATAGACCGCGACAGTCTTGATGCCCATCCGCTTGGCGCTACGGATGACACGACAGGCGATCTCGCCCCGGTTAGCGATCAAAATCTTGCGGAACATGGTCACTCGCTTCGCCGGACGATTGACACCCCAATGTCGTCATGGCCGGGCGAAGACCCGGCCATCCATTCTTCGGCGGCACGGACTGAGCCGGTGTCCGCGTGGATGGCCTGGCCTGCCTGCGCGAAGCCGAAACGGCTTCGCTTCGGCGAAGGCAGGTCAAGCCGGGCCATGACGGGAGAGTGAATGCGGGCGGGATATGACATCACAACGGCACGTTCCCGTGCTTCTTCCACGGATTGGAGAGCTGCTTGTTGCGCAGCATGGCGAGCGCGCGGGCGATGCGCCTCCGCGTCGTGCGCGGCATGATCACGTCGTCCAGGAATCCCCGGCTCGCCGCGACGAACGGATTGGCGAATTTTTCTCGATATTCCTCGGTCTTGGCCTCGACTGCGCCCGGCTCCTTCAACGCGCCCCTGAAGATGATCTCGACCGCGCCCTTCGGCCCCATCACCGCGATCTCGGCGGTCGGCCAGGCATAGTTGACGTCGCCGCGCAAATGCTTCGAGCTCATCACGTCATAGGCGCCGCCATAGGCCTTGCGCATGATCAGCGTGACCTTCGGCACGGTCGCCTCGGCGAACGCGTAAAGCAGCTTCGAGCCGTGGGTGATGATGCCGCCATGCTCTTGCGCGGTACCCGGCAAAAAGCCCGGCACATCGACAAAGGTGACGATCGGAATGTTGAAACAATCGCAAAAGCGCACGAAGCGGGCGGCCTTGCGCGATGAATCGATATCGAGGCAACCGGCCAATACCATCGGCTGGTTGGCGACGATGCCGATGGTCGAGCCGTCGATGCGGCCGAAGCCGATGATGATGTTCTTGGCGTAAGCGGGCTTGAGCTCGAAGAAATCGCCCTCGTCGACCACCTTCAGGATCAGCTCGCGCATGTCATAGGGCTTGTTCGGATTGGCCGGTACCAGTGTGTCGAGCGAGGGTTCCTCGCGATCGACGGGGTCGCTGGTCGGCAGGATCGGCGGTTTCTCGCGGTTATTGGCCGGCAGGAAATCGAAGAAGCGCCGCGTTTCGGCCAGCGCGATCACGTCATCGGCCAGCGCGAGATCGGCGACGCCCGAGCGGCCGGTATGGCTCTTGGCGCCGCCGAGGTCTTCGTGGCTGACCACCTCGTGCGTCACCGTCTTCACCACGTCGGGACCGGTGACGAACATGTAAGACGTGTCCTCGACCATGAAGATGAAATCGGTCATGGCCGGCGAATAGACCGCGCCGCCCGCGCACGGCCCCATGATCAGCGAGAGCTGCGGCACGACGCCGGACGCCATCACATTGCGCTGAAACACCTCGGCATAGCCGGCGAGCGAAGCGACGCCCTCATGGATGCGGGCACCGCCTGAATCGTTCAAGCCGATCACCGGCGCGCCAACCTTCATGGCCTGATCCATGATCTTGCAAATCTTTTCGGCATGGGGCTCGGAGAGCGAACCGCCGAACACCGTAAAATCCTGGCTGAACACGAAGACCAGGCGGCCGTTGATCGTGCCGTGGCCGGTCACCACGCCATCGCCCGGCACCTTGTTCGACGCCATGTCGAAATCGGCGCAGCGATGTTCGACGAAGGTGTCGATTTCCTCGAAGCTGCCCGGGTCGAGCAATAGTTCGAGCCGCTCGCGCGCCGAGAGCTTGCCCTTGGCATGCTGCGCCTCGATCCGTGCCTGACCGCCGCCCTGGCGCGCCGCGGCGCGCTTGGCTTCGAGCTTCGCGATAATGTCCTGCATGGGCCTAGCCGCCACTCATGGCTCGATGACCGTTCGATGACCGGTTTGCAGATAGCATGAAGCCCGAGCGCCCGCTACTGGCCCCGGCTCAGGCCCCGAGCAGCCTGACCGCCAGCGAGGCCGCCTCGAGATCGGCCCGCAGTAGGGCGCGACGTGCCTCGAGCACGGGATCGTCGCCCCATTGCTCGATCTGGAAGGCCTCGTCGATCTGCGACGCCTGGAGCGCCGCCTCGGCGTCGAGCCGTCCCGCGATCATCGCCAGGGCGACCACCAGCGAGCCGCTCGCCCCGGTCGCCAAATGCAGCGCCGTCAGGTGAAAGGCATCGTGTGCGCCCGCCGCGGCCCGTAGACGCGCGACCGCTTCCCGTGGCTGCTCGACCGGGCGAACGCCCTTGGTCACGGTCAGCGTCGCGCCATAGGTATCGGCCGCCCAGGCAAGCAACGGGTCCCAGGCCGCCTCCTGGCGCTCGGCCAAGCGTGCCGGCTGGTCGGCGCGGTAACACAGGAGATCGGTTTGGGCGTAATTAGCGAGTTCATCGAGCAGCACGTCGCGCTGCGCGATTGCCCGATCCAAGGCGGTGCAGGCCAGCCGCGTCAGACGCATCGCCTCGCGCGCAATGTAATCGCCTTGCGCGGCCCACTCCTCGGCTATGGCGCCAGCAAGCGCCGATGTCGGCACAACGAGCGGCGCCTTGAGCGGCGTCTTGATCGGCTTCGCATCGAGCGCGATGCCGAATCCGCCATCTAGCGCGATCGGCAGTGCCTCCTTATAGAACCGCTTCATCACGCTCAATCGAAGATGCCGCCGATGCCCTTGCCAATGCGATCGAGACCTTCGCCAACGCCCTCGACGACACCCTCGGCCGTGTCACCGACCGCGCCGAGCTTGCTTGGTTTCTTCTTGCGCTTGCGCGCTTCGGCGGTGGACTTGTCCCCCGTGCCGGGGCGCTTGAGCGCCGCGATACACGGGTTCTCACCAGCGCTACCGGCGCTGACGAACGGAATCAGAATGCCGAGCGGATTGATCAGCGTGCCGAGCGCGGAACCCGCGACGCCAAGCGCGACCGCCTCGGCATCGGGCGCCGCGCTCGGGTTGTTGAGCGGCCCTTCGACCAAGATCGGCACCGCGAGGCTAAACAGCGACGGATCCTTCGGCTTTGGCACGAGGCGCAAATTCAAACGCTCCTTGCCAAGATCGATCGTGCCATCGCCGCCCATCGTCATCTTGTCGGTATCGAGCAGCAGAGTTTCGGCCGTCATCACGCCGCGCTCGACCGGGAAGCGCGCGACCATGCAATTCACGTTGGCATGGCCCTGGGCGACATTCCACGGCATCAGACTCTGCACCAGGTCGGCGGCGATGAAATCGATCAGGCCATTGTCGATGCGGCCCGTCCCCATGGCGAGGTCGAGCCGACCGGCCAGCGCGCCGGCCAGCGCCCGCGGCGAGCCGCCGACCGAACGCAAATCAGCATCGATATCGATCTTGCCCTGGCCGGATTCGCCAACTTCGAGCAAGGCCAGCGCCTCGCGCAGTTCGACGCCGCGCATGGTGCCACGCAACGCGATCGACGGGGCCTTGCCCGTGTTGTCAAGCCGTGCCTCGCCATTGAGCGCGCCACCGGCCAGCCTAAAGGCAAGCGGCTTCAGGATCGCGACCTTGTCGCGGACGACCAGCGTTGTGGCGAAATCCGAGATTTGCGTGCCGCGATAGGTCGCGCTCTGGGCCGATAGACCGAGGTCGAGATCGGCGCCGTCGAGCCAAGCCACGTCAATCGGCTCGTCGCCGAACAGACGCGCGCCGCGCGGTGCCTTGGCCTTCTTGGTCTGGCCTAAAAGGAGATCGACGTCGACCGCATTGGCGGCGAGCGCGCCGCCGAGACGTGGGGTGTCGCCGTCGAACGCCAGCTTGAGCGCGCCGGTCAGTTTGGTATCGCCGAGTGCGCCCTCGATCTGGTCGAGCGCAAAGGCATTGCCGCCGCCCGTGAGTTGGCCCTTGAGCGATACCGGGCCGATCTCGGGCGCCGCCGAGGAATCGTCCCCGACAAGAGCATTGAGGGCGATGAGGTTTTCGGCCGAGAGCGCGGTGGCGACATCGAGCCCGTCGAAATCGGCCGGCCGCTCGATCGTGCCGTCGAGCGTCAGCGTCACCGCGCCAGCCTTGAGCTCGACGTTGAGCGGCGCCTTCGGGCCGCGCCGGCCGATCGTCAGCTTAGCGGCCAGGGCGCGCTGGTTGAAGGCACCCGTGGCCTCGAGCGTGAGCGTGTTCGCCGCCGGATCGAGGCCGCCGATCGCGTGGTCGAGCTTGAGCGTGCGCGTTTGGCCGCTGCGCCCGCTCCTGAGCGTAATAAGCGAATCGCGGATTTCGAGGCTGTCGGTGGCCAGCAGCTCCGATTCCGCCTTGGCCGTGTCGGCGGCGTCGGCGAAGGGCCAGTTCGTCTTGCCCGTGGCATCGTTTTCGAGCAAGAGATCGGCACCTTCGAGAACAAGCCGTTTGGTCTCGACCCGCCCGCCCAGGATCGGGAACAAGGCGACCTTCACGTCGAGCCGGCGCGCCGTGAGCATGGCGGGCCGGCTGCCCCAAGGCGCGTTCGCGATGACGATGTCCTCGGCCACAATCGAGGGCGAGAAACCGATCGAGAGCTCGAACGCACCATTGATTTGCACGTCTCGACCGGTCTCTTTGCTAAGCTCGGCGGTGATGAGATCCTTGAACGCGCCAATATCCTTGTTGGCGAGGATAACGGCGCCGACCGCGACAACGATGACGACCACGCCGCCCAGGCCAGCCGGCACGATCCACCAGCGAAAGCGGAAACCGCGCGGCGACTTGACCTCATCCGCCATGGCGGTCTCCAGCGCGATTGGCGCATGACATGCCGAGGCGGCTCATGGCTCGAGCGCCGTAAAAGGGTCACGCGCGAGATTAAGATCAAGCCCGAGTAGCTTGAAAGCCTTCGATAAATGGGGCGGCAAGTCCGCCACAAATCGCAGATCGCGGCGCGCCGAGGAATCGCTTGGATCAGGAATTTCAAGCGCCCGCGCGTGAAGATGAAGCCGTTTTTCCATGCCGTCGAGCGGCAGAAAAGCTGTGGCGCCACCATATTTACCATCGCCGGCAATCGGCGTGCCGAGCACTTCGGCGCAATGGACACGAAGCTGATGTGTGCGCCCGGTCTTCGGCATCAACGCGAGCCAGGCGGCGCGCGGCGGCGCGCTATCGATGACCCGATAGAACGTCGTGGCGCCCTGGCCGTCATCACCCTTGGTCGCGACTCGCATTTTTTCGACGGCCGAGCTTGGCCGTTTGGCGAGCTTCGCATCGATGCGCCCGCTCAAGGGATGTGGCACGCCAACCACCAGTGCCCAATAGACCTTGCGCGGCGCGCGCTGCCGGAACGCCTCGGTCAGCTTACGCGCCGCGGCGGACGAGCGCGCCAATACGATGACGCCGCTGGTATCGCGGTCGAGCCGATGCACCAAACGCGGCCGCTCGGGCGCACCAAAGCGCAGGCCGTCCAGCAGCGCATCCAAATGCTCCTCGACCTCGCTGCCGCCCTGCACCGGGAGGCCGGCTGGCTTGTTGAGCACGATGATCGAATCGTCACGGTAAATGATCCAACGGCGTGCGGCTTCCAGCGCCTGTTCGCTCGCCACATAAGTCGGCGATTTGCGCACCGCTGGTGCGGCTTGTTCATCGCCCAATGGGGGCACGCGCACCGTACTACCCGAGGCCAACCTCAGGCTGGCTTTTGCACGACCGCCATCGACCCTGATTTGCCCGGTTCTGAGCAACTTCGATAACCGCGCATGGGTCAGGCCTGGGTAATGCCGCTTGAACCACCGGTCCAAGCGCAGATCGGCGTCCTCGGACTTGACCTCGATGCTGCTGACCCCACTCATGCTGCGATCCAACGCACCAGTCGAAGCACGAGATAGAGTGCGCCAGCCGAGAGCACGATCGAGAGCGCGACGTAAAGGATCGCGTGAACGGCCTCACCCTTTTCCAACAGCGTGATGATATCGAGCGAGAAGGCCGAAAACGTCGTGAAGCCACCGAGAATGCCGACCACCAAAAACAAACGGAGTTCAGGGGTCGTATCAAACAGAGTGATGAACAGACCGACCAGCAAACCAAGCACCGCCGAGCCGATGACATTGACGGCCAACGTGCCATAGGGAAAGCCGACACCAAGCCAGCGCTCGAACGCACCGACGACGACATAGCGGCCGACCGACCCAATCGCGCCACCAGCCGCAACGAACAGGATTTGCATCATGGTTCGGGCTCGACCGGCTCATCCGCTTCGCCGGTACGCCGCTCGCGCAGGCGTGCCCAGTAATCGAGCCGCTTCTTGACCTCGCGCTCGAAGCCGCGCTCAGCCGGCAAATAGAAGTGTTCCCGCGTCATGCCGTCTGGAAAATAGTTTTGGCCTGAAAACGCGTCGGCCGCGTCGTGGTCATATTGGTAACCCTTGGCATAGCCAAGCTCCTTCATGAGCCGCGTCGGCGCATTCAAGATATGTTTGGGCGGCGCGAGCGAACCGGTGCGTTGTGCGACCGCCATGGCGGCGCCGTGCGCGACATAGGCGGCGTTCGATTTCGGCGCGGTGCCGAGATAGATCACGGCATGGACCAGCGCCAGCTCGCCTTCGGGCGAACCAAGCCGCTCATAGGTTTCCCATGCCGCGAGGCATTGCGGCAGCGCCGCCGGATCGGCGAGCCCGACATCTTCCACCGCGAAACGCGTGAGCCGTCGCATGATGTAGCGCGGATCTTCGCCACCCGAGAGCATTCGCGCCAGCCAATAGAGCGCGGCATCGGTGTCCGAGCCGCGCAGTGATTTGTGCAGCGCGCTGATCAAATTGTAATGGCTGTCTTGACCCTTGTCGTAAATCGGCGCGCGGCGTTGCACGGCGGCCATTAGACCTTGCGCGTCGAGCGCCGGACCCACCGGCCGCGCGAAGAGCTCCTCGGCCAAATTGAGCAGGAAGCGGCCATCGCCATCGGCCATCGCCTTCAAGGTGACGCGCGCCTCCGCATCGAGCGGCAGAACGCGCCCGCTCAGCGCCTCGGCGCGGGCCAGAAGCTCGTCGAGGGCGGTCTCGTCCAGTCGGCGCAGAACCATGACCTGACAGCGCGACAGCAAGGCCGCGTTGAGTTCGAACGAAGGATTCTCGGTGGTCGCCCCGATCAGAATGACCGTGCCGTCCTCCACCACAGGCAGGAAGGCATCCTGCTGGGCGCGGTTGAAACGGTGGATCTCATCGACAAAGAGGAGCGTGCCGCGCCCGGCCGCGCGGCGCTCGCGCGCGCTATCGAATATCTTCCTGAGATCGGCGACGCCTGAGAACACCGCGCTGAGCGGCTCGAAATCGAGCGCGGTCGATTCGGCGAGCAGGCGCGCGATCGTGGTTTTTCCGCAGCCGGGCGGGCCCCAGAGGATCATCGAGGCGAGCCGATGCGCCGCGACCATGCGGCCGATCGGACCATCGGGGCCAAGCAAGTGCGCCTGGCCAACCACCTCGGCTAGCGTGTGCGGGCGCAGCCGATCGGCCAGCGGACGGTTCGCGGCGGCATTCTCGAACAGCGAGCGTGTCTTTTCTTTGGCCATGACCGTTTCAGGCGACCCTAGGTGTCGCCACTACGCATCAATGTAGGACACCGAAAAGACGAAGGGCAGCCCGATCAGACTGCCCTCCAGGAAAACCTGACTGGCGCACCAACTTAGGCGGTCGCCTCTTCCCCCGCTTCCGCCTCGGCCGACTTTTGGCTTGGGCCAGAATCGAGCCCCTTGGCCGCCGGATCACGGTCGACCAATTCGATCACGGCCATGTCGGCTGCATCGCCATAGCGCATGCCGGCGCGCAGTACGCGGGTATAGCCGCCCTTGCGCTCGGCGTAGCGTGGCCCGATCGTGGTGTAGAGCTTCGCAACCACGGCATCGTCTTGCAGGTAGGAATAAGCGCGCCGGCGCGAGGCCAACGAGTCCGTCTTCCCCATGGTGATCAGTTTCTCGACCACGGGACGGAGCTCCTTCGCCTTGGGCAAGGTCGTCGTGATCTGCTCATGCTTCAGCAGCGCGGTCGCCATGTTGCGAAACAGCGCGCGGCGATGCGATGTCGTACGGTTGAGCTTGCGGCCTGCGATCTTGTGACGCATGACGATTTCTCCTGCGCGCGCGCCTCGACCCGCCTCAATAAGGCTCGTCGAGTTTGCGCGCCAGCTCCTCGATGTTCTCCGGCGGCCAGTTCGGAATTTCCATGCCAAGCCGAAGCCCCATGGATTCCAGAACTTCCTTGATTTCGTTCAGCGACTTGCGGCCGAAGTTCGGCGTCCGCAGCATTTCCTGTTCCGATTTCTGAACGAGATCGCCGATATAGATGATGTTGTCGTTCTTGAGGCAGTTGGCCGATCGCACCGAGAGCTCGAGCTCGTCGACCTTGCGCAACAGATTTGGATTGAACTCGGGCTCGGCCCGTTCGCCACCAACCGGAAGTTCACGCGGCTCGTCGAAATTGATGAAGAGCTGGAGCTGATCCTGAAGAATGCGCGCCGCAAGCGCCACGGCATCATCGGGGCGCACGGTGCCGTTGGTCTCGAGCCTCATGGTCAAACGGTCGTAGTCGGTCACCTGACCAACGCGCGTGTTGTCGATCTTGTAAGCGACCTTGCGGACCGGGCTATAGAGGGCATCGACCGGAATAAGGCCAATTGGCGCGTCCTCCGGCCGGTTGAGCGACGCCGGCACATAGCCTTTGCCGTTCTGCACGGTCAATTCCATGTTGAGCTTGGCGCCCTCATCGAGCGTGCAGATGACGAGCGAGGGATCCATCACTTCGATATCGTGACCGGCCTCGATCTGGCCCGCTCTGACCTCGCCCGGGCCTTGCGCCCTGAGGCTGATGCGCTTCGGACCCTCGCCGTGCATGCGGAGCGCCAACATCTTGATGTTGAGCACGATGTCGGTGACGTCCTCGCGAACGCCGGGGATGGACGAGAACTCGTGGAGCACCCCGTCAATCTTGATCGACGTTACCGAAGCGCCCTGCAACGACGAAAGCAAAATGCGCCTGAGCGCATTGCCGAGCGTCACGGCGAAGCCGCGCTCGAGCGGCTCGGCCACCACCGTGGCCATGCGCGAGCCGTCGCCGTCAGGAGTCACAGCGAGCTTCGAGGGTTTGATAAGTTCTTGCCAGTTCCTTTGGATCACGCGTGCGACCTCATATTTGCGAAACTGGGTTTCGCGAAGAGCCAAAAAACTACAATGCGGCGCGGCCCGGCCTAATTGAATTGCCGCGCGCGCGGTACGGGCTAGACCCGACGGCGTTTGGGCGGCCGGCACCCGTTATGCGGCACCGGCGTCACGTCGCGGATGGCCGAAATCGTGAAACCGGCGGTCTGCAGCGCACGCAGCGCCGATTCGCGCCCAGCGCCAGGGCCCTTGACCTCGACCTCGATCGCGACCACACCGTGCTCCTTGGCCTTCCGACCCGCATCTTCCGCCGCTACTTGGGCGGCATAAGGCGTCGACTTGCGCGAGCCCTTGAAGCCCATCGTTCCCGCCGAAGACCACGCAATCGCATTCCCCTGAAGGTCCGTGATCGTGATCATCGTGTTGTTGAACGTGGCATTCACATGAGCAATGCCGGACGAGATATTCTTGCGCTCTTTTCGGCGCGGACGAGCCGTTTTCGCCATTGTCCTTGCCCCTAGCCTATTTCTTTTTCGCCGCGATCGGCCGAGACGGGCCCTTCCGCGTGCGCGCGTTGGTGTGGGTACGCTGACCATGCACCGGAAGCCCGCGACGATGCCTGAGGCCGCGATAGCAGCCGAGATCCATCAGGCGCTTGATGTTCATCGCAACTTCGCGCCGCAGATCGCCTTCAACGGTGTATTCCTTGTCGATCACCTCGCGAATCCGGATCA
>CAMDDO010000069.1 GCA_945892755.1 Rhizobium sp. Q54
GCCGCCAGGCGCGATCAGACAGACCGCGGTCAAGACGCGATGCCGGCGCCCCGCGAGCAGGTCGAGGCAGCGCCGCGCCTCGCTCTCGGTCTCCGCCTTGGGCAGAATGCGCCGGCCGCATGCGACCACCGTATCGGCGGCAAGCACGAGCGCCTCTCGATGCAACGCCGCGACCGCCTCGGCCTTCTCGCGCGCGAGCCGGCGCGCGTGAGGCCCGGGCAGTTCGCGCAGCCGCGGGCGCTCATCGACATCCGCGGGGACGATCAGATCGGGCACGACGCCGATCTGACGCAGCAAGTCGAGACGGCGCGGCGAGGCCGAGGCCAAAACAAGGCGCAACGCGCCAATTTCTTTCGTGCGCATGGTGGCGGCGCCATGGGCTAGCACACGCCGAGCCTTGTCAAGCCTCAGCCGCCGGGCGGCGAGGCCGAGGCGAAGCGCGCGATCAGTCTCTGGCGCAATTGATCGCGCACCTGGCGGTAGGCGGCCAGACGCGCCTCGCGATTGCCCTCGATGATGCTCGGATCGAGCGTGTGCCAGAATTCGACTTCGCAGCGCATGATGCGGGTCAGCTCGACCGCCTTGTGCTGCGCCTCGGGCGACAGCGTGATGACAAGATCGAACGCGCGCTCCTCGAGGTCGTCGAAGGTCTTGCTCTGGTGCCGGCTGACGTCGATGCCGATTTCGTCCAGCACGGCGATGACGAAACCGTCGAGCTCGGCGCCGCGTCGGACGCCGACCGAATCGACATAGAGCGTGGTGCCAAAGAGATGCTTCATCAGGGCCTCGGCCATCGGCGAGCGCACCGCGTTCCAGGTACACGCGAACAGCACGCTCGACGGCGGTTCGCTCATCCGCGCATCTGCATCACATAGAGCAGCGTGAAGAGCCGCCGCGCGGTATCGAGATCGAGCTCGATCTGCTGCCCGAGCTTCTCCTGCAACAGCTCGGAGCCTTCGTTGTGCAGGCCGCGCCGGCCCATGTCGATCGCCTCGATGCGCGAACGCGGCGCGCTCTTGATCGCCTCGTAATAGGTCTCGCAGACCAGCGCGTAGTCCCGCATGATGCCGCGAAACGGCTGCAACGGCAGCGCGACCTTGCTCAGCTTTTCGCCGTCGGCGCTCCTCACGTCGAACATCAGGCGGCCCTCGACCAGCGAGAGACGCAGCACATAGGGCCCCTCGGGCAGGCCTTGCGGGGCGAAACGGTTCTCTTCCACGAGATCATAGATCGCGACGCGCCGTTCGTGCTCGGCATCGGGGCTGCGCCGAACCAGGGTCGGCTCGTCGATCACGACCTCGATCAGACGAGCGGCGGGTTTCGTCGGATCGTTCATGGCGAGACTATTGGTCGCGCGCGCGCCCGAGTCGAATCGCGAGCGAATGCGCGTGCGCGCCGAGGCCCTCGGCCTCGGCGAGCGCGATCGCGGCTGGCGCGAGCGCCGCGAAGCTCGCTTCGTCGCAGCCGATGATCGAGCTGCGCTTCATGAAATCCAAGACGCCCAGGCCCGAGGCAAAACGCGCCGAACGCGCGGTCGGCAGCACATGGTTGGGGCCCGCGACATAATCGCCGATCGCCTCAGGCGTGTAACGGCCAAGGAAGATCGCACCGGCATGATTGAGCCGGGCGGCCAATCGCTCGGGCGCGTCGAGCGCGAGCTCGAGGTGCTCTGGCGCCAGCGCGTCGATCAGCGCGGGCGCTTCATCGAGGCTGCCGAGCACGATCAGCGCGCCGAAGCGCGCCCAGCTCGCGGCCGCGATGTTGCCGCGCGGCAGCGTCGCCAGCTGGCTCGCGATTTCGGTCTCGACGCGCGCGGCGAAGCCTGCGTCGTCGGTGATCAAAATCGCCTGCGCCGCGACGTCGTGCTCGGCCTGCGACAAGAGATCGGCCGCGATCCAGGCCGGGTCGCTCTTGGCGTCCGAGACCACCAGGATTTCGGACGGCCCCGCGATCGAATCGATGCCGACCACGCCATAGACCTGGCGCTTGGCCTCCGCGACATAGGCGTTGCCGGGTCCGACGATCTTGTCGACCGGCGCGATCGTCGCCGTGCCATAGGCCAGCGCGGCGACCGCCTGCGCGCCGCCGATGCGATAGATTTCCGAGACCCCGGCGAGCTTGGCCGCCGCGAGCACGGCGGGCTCGAGCGCGTCATCAGGCGTCGGCACCACCATGACGATGCGCGCCACGCCGGCGACCTTGGCGGGCAGCGCGTTCATCAAGACCGAGCTCGGATAGGACGCAGTGCCGCCCGGCACATAGAGCCCGGCCGCCGACACGGGGCGCCAGCGCGCACCCAATCTGACGCCTTGGGCATCGATGTAGTCGAGCGCCTCGGGGCGCTGGCGCGCGTGATAGGCCTCGACGCGCTGGGCCGCGAAGCGCAGCGCGTCGATCACCTTGGGCGCGCAGGCTCGCTCGGCCGCGTCGATCTCGTCGCGCCCGATGCGCAGCCGCTCGGGCGTCAGCGCGAGCCGGTCGAAGCGCTTGGTATAATCGATCAGCGCCTCATCGCCGCGCGCGCGAACCGCGGCGATGATCGCGGCCACGTCGCGCGCGACATCGGGTTCGGCCGCGCGCTTCTCCTCGACCAGCGCAGCGAACGCGGCCGCGAAGCCAGGGGCGCGACTATCGAGCCGCTTGGCCATCGACCGCGTTCCCGAAGCGCTCGATCCAGAATTCGAGCTCGGCGGCACGCGTTTTCATCGCGGCGCGATTGACGATCAGCCGCGACGTGACCTCGGCGATCCGCTCGACCTCGACCAAGCCGTTGGCGATCAGGGTCTGCCCGGTGCTTACCAGATCGACGATATGCCGGCTCAGGCCCAGTGTCGGCGCCAGCTCCATCGCGCCGTTCAGCTTGATGCACTCGGCCTGCACGCCGCGCGCGGCGAAGTGCCGCCGAGTCAGGCTGGGATATTTGGTCGCGACGCGGACATGGCTCCAGCGCGACGGATCATCGCCCGAGGCCAGCCGCTCCGGCTCGGCGACCACGAGGCGGCAGCGCCCGACGCGAAGATCGAGCGGCGCGTAGATCTCGTCATAGTCGAACTCCATCAGCACGTCGCTGCCGGCGATGCCGAGCTCGGCCGCGCCGAAGGCGACGAAGGTCGCGACGTCGAAGCTCCTGACCCGGATGATCTCGAAGCCCGCGACATTGGTCGTGAAGCGAAGCTGGCGCGCCTCGGGATCCTTGAACGCGGTCTCGGGCACGATGCCGGCGGCCGCGAGCAACGGCCCGATCTCCTTCAGTATGCGCCCTTTAGGCAGAGCCAGCACGATGGTCGGCCGCAGGGTCGCCGCGCTTGCGTCGCTCATGACGCGTCCGCCTCGTCGAGCGGGTGGCGCGGACGCAATTTGGTCGGGTGCGGCGTTTCGAGGTCCATCATGCGGCACGAGATGCGCTCGGCCTCGAGCCGAACCTCGCCGCCGCCGGCGAACAGCAGCGAGATCGCGACGCCGCTATTGGTCGGTTCACTCAGCACTGTCAGCAGCTCCAGCATGTCGGTGCGCCGGCGCTGGTCGAGCCCGCGCAGTCTGACCGCGCTTACGGTTTCGAAATGGACGCCGGTCTTCACCGCGGGCAGGCCGGTCGCGCGCGCCTTCAAGGGCACCGCGGTATCCTCCCAGCGGAAGCGCTCGACCACGAGCGCGAAGCGCTTTGCCGTCGGCTCGTAGACCATTTCGCCAAGACAGGCGATGGCATCCTGCAGGCAGGCGGCGATCACCGCGAGGTCCTCGGTATCCTCGGCGCGCATTTTGACGGGGTCGCGCTTGATCATTCGGGCAACCGCTCGATATCGGCGCCGCAGGCGCGCAGGCGCTCCTCGATGCGCTCATAGCCACGGTCGAGATGATAGACCCGGTTGACGATGGTCTCACCCTCGGCGGCGAGCGCCGCCAGCACCATCGAGACCGAGGCCCTGAGATCGGTCGCCATCACCGGCGCGCCGCGCAAGGCCGGCACACCGTGCACCAGCGCCGTGTTGCCGCGCACCGTGATGTCGGCACCCATGCGGGCGAGCTCGGGCACATGCATGAAACGGTTCTCGAAGATCGTTTCGGTGATCATGCTCGCACCGTCGGCCAGCGTCATCAGCGCCATGAATTGCGCCTGCAGATCGGTCGGAAAGCCGGGAAAAGGCTGGGTCGTGATGTCGACCGCCTTGAGCCTGCCCTGGCCCTTGACCTTGAGGCCGCGCGCGCTCGGCGTGACCGAGACGCCGGCGGCCTGCAAAGCGCCGATCGCGGCATCGAGATGGTCGACGCGGCCGCCCACCACCTCGATCTCGCCGCCCGTGATCGCGGCGGCGAAGGCATAGGTGCCGGCCTCGATGCGATCCGGCAACACGGTATAGTCGGCCGCGTGCAGCCGGTCGCGGCCCTCGATGGTCAGACAATCGGTGCCGATGCCTTCGATCGCGGCGCCCATCGCGACCAGGCAATGCGCCAGATCGGTCACCTCGGGCTCGCGCGCCGCGTTATGCAGCACGGTCGTGCCCTTGGCCAAAGTGGCGGCCATCAGGATGTTCTCGGTCGCGCCGACCGAGACGGTCGGAAAGCGAATTTCGGCGCCCCTTAGGCCGCCGGTCGGCGCCAGCGCGTGGACATAGCCGCCCTTGAGCTCGATCCGCGCGCCCATTTGTTCGAGCGCGGCCAGATGCAAGTCGATCGGCCGCGTGCCGATCGCGCAGCCGCCCGGCAGCGAGACCGTTGCGGTGCCTTCGCGCGCCAAGAGCGGCCCGAGCACGAGGACCGAGGCGCGCATTTTCCTGACGATCTCGTAGGGCGCGATGGTGCGCGTGATGCGCTCGGCGCGCAGGCCAAGCACGCGCCCGTCATGGCCGCCATTGGGCGCGCCGCCGTCCATGCTGATGATCACGCCGTGCTGGCCGAGCAGGTGCACCAGCGTCGTGATATCGGCGAGATGCGGCAAATTGCCGAGCGTCAGCGTTTCGTCGGTCAGCAAGCTCGCCGCCATCAGCGGCAGCGCGGCGTTTTTCGCGCCGTGGATCATCACCTCGCCCCGAAGCGTGCGGCCACCGCGAATCCGGATCTTGTCCATCAGATTGAAACCTTCGGAGCCAAGGAGCGAGCGGCGCGCGACGCCTCTAGAGGCGGGGCAGCGTCACGCCCTTCTGGCCCATGTATTTGCCGGCGCGATCGGCATAGGAGACCTCGCAGACCTGATCGGCCTTGAGGAAAATGAACTGGCAGCCGCCTTCATTGGCATAGATGCGCGCCGGCAGCGGCGTCGTGTTGGAAAACTCGAGCGTGACATAGCCCTCCCATTCGGGCTCGAGCGGCGTCACATTGACGATGATGCCGCAGCGCGCATAGGTCGACTTGCCGAGGCAAATGACCAGAATGTCGCGCGGGACGCGGAAATACTCGACCGTGCGCGCGAGCACGAAGCTGTTCGGCGGGATCACGCACTCATTGCCGGTGCGCTCGACGAAGCTCTGCTCCGAAAACGCCTTGGGGTCGACGATCGCCGAATTGACGTTGGTGAAGAGCTTGAATTCCGGCGCGACGCGCGCGTCATAGCCATAGGACGAGACGCCGTAGGAGATCGCCCCTTCGCGCTTCTGGCTCTCGACGAACGGCTCGATCATGCCGTGCTCCTGCGCCATGTGGCGGATCCAGCTATCGGGCATGATCGACATGAGCGTCTCTTTGCTGGGACTCGCCGAGGATCGGCGTCTTTTTTCGCGGCGCAACAATAGGCCAGGCGCGCCGCGCGGGGCAATGCCGGCGCGGCCTCATCGGCAAAGGGTCAGGGTTCGGCCGGATCGTCGTCCGGCTCGGCCGTTGGCGCCGTCGGATCGGTCTCCCGGCGGGCGGATTTCTGGGCCCGGCGCTTCTTCAGATTGTCGCGGAGCGCCCGGGCCAGGCGTGCCGTGGCCTCCGGCGCGCGCTGGGGCACGGCCTGAACGCCGCCGGCGGCTTTGTCTCTTAGCGGAGCCTTCATGCCTGCTTCCTATTCTTTCGGCGCGACAAACGCACCGATTCTTGCCGCTTTCGGCCCACTATGGCATATGGTGCGACCCGCGGCGCTGCCGTAGCTCAGGGGTAGAGCAACGCCTTGGTAAGGCGTAGGTCGGAGGTTCAATTCCTCTCGGCAGCACCACTTTCCATATAATTCAATAATTTACCTGAACACGGCCCGTCGTCGCCGAGATTCCGGCGCGCGCCCTCGCGCGGCGCCGAACGCGGCTGCGCGCGAGCGTTGCAACCGGCCGCGATCAAAGCCCAGCGCCGGACCGGAGATGTGAGCGCGCGTCACTCCGCCCCGCGCTCGCACCTCAAAAATGACCAATTCAAACCCTCAATAACCACGTCTATTAATTATTAAATGTCCCGAATACCAAGCATAATTATAGTAAATATTAGTTAACTATCAATACTTATTGACCGATACTCACATTCTATTATTATGGTTCATCCTTAGTTGATCTTATTTCTCGGCACACCAAACGAACCGAAACTCTCCCAGGAGGATGATATGTCCCGTTGGTTCAAGATTCTCGCGGTCCTCGGCGTGATCGCCCTGGTTGCCGGCGCGTTCAGCGACGTCGCGTTTGCTCGCGGCCAAGGTGGTCACGGTGGCCATGGCGGCCATGGCGGTCAGGGTGACGGCGGTCATGGCCATGGTGGCAAGGGCCATGGCGGCAAGGGTCATGGCGGCCAGTGCGGCACGCCGGCCCCGGCCCCGGCCCCGACCCCGACCGCACACTAAGGCGCGATGTGTCGCCGTCCCGCGGGGCGGCTTTCGAGCGGAAGAGGCGGCCGGCGGGGCCGCCTCTTCTCGTTTGGCTCGGTCGGAAGCGGCGCGGCGATCCTGGTTAGCGCGCGAAGGCGTTAATCATCGCCTCGTGATTGGCTTTGGTCTCGCCCGCCTCGACCGCGAAGGTCGGCGAATAGAGGATCAGCGTGTCGAGCAGGCCCTCGAATTTCTTGGCCTGGGCGCGCACCTCATCCGCCGTGCCGGCCAGTACCAGGGCATCGACCATGTCTTCGGTGACTTCCCTCAGCATGGCCGGAATATCGCCCTTGGCGAACGCGGCGCGAATCTTCTGCTTCGGCCCGGTAAAACCGGCGGGGTCGAGCACGATGTCGAAATAGGGCAGCGTCGAATAGAACGCGATGGTGTGGCGCGCATGATCGCGCGCGCGCTTGCGATCCTTGTCGACCGCGCAAACTTTCAGCGTGGCGAATTCGAAGCCCTTGCCGTCGCGCCCGGACTTCCGCATCCCCGCCTTGATATTGGGGTGCACGACCTCTTCGAAATATTTCGTGGTGTTGAGGAGATTGGCGAGCAGGCCATCGGCGATCTCGCCGGTCAGCTGGAGCATGTTGGTCTGCACCGCGGCGAGGTAGATGGGCACGCTCGGATAGGCCGCGGGAATGAATCGGTGATAGCCCTTCACCTTGATGATCTCGCCGTCAAAGTCGATCGGCTTGGCGATCGAGCCGGTCCACATCTTGCGAATGCACTGGACATAATCGCGCATGCGCGCGACCGGTCGCTCGACCGGAAGGCCGTGCCAATTCAGGTTCCATGCCGGCGGCGCGGTGCCGAGGCCGAGCACGAACTTGTTCTTGGTGAACTCGGCCATCGCCATGGCCGCGGTTTCGGTGTGCATGGGCGGGCGCGCGAAGGTCGCGACCGCGGTGCCAACCCGCACCCGCTTCGCGACACTCGCGATCGCCGCCAGCGGCACGAAGGCGTCGCGGCCCAACTCGGTCGACCACAGGCTCTCGGCGCCCGCATCTTCGGCCAAGCGCGCGTAACGCAAAATGTCGTCGAGCGACAAATTCTCGCCGGTGAAGACGACGCCCCAATTGAGTTGCTTGCCTGGCATCACGCCCTACCCCCTCTATTTCGAGTTAGGCACTCTATACCAAGTCTCGATGGGCCAGGCTCATCGAGACTTGGACGGCGCGACCGCGTTGCGCGCTTTGGCGCGCGCCCGAGCACGCGACGCCGCCTTGGCGGCGAAAGCCAAGCGCATCGTGCGCTTTTGGCGCGCGCCAGAGCACGCGACGCGCGCGCCCGGCGCTTGAGGGCGTCCCGATGATCGGCACGAATCATCGGGACAATGAAACCTCAGCTCGGCGAGGCGCCCTCGATGCGGCCCAGCAGCGGGCTCTGATGCCAGCTGATCAAGTGCCAGCCGCCATTGGCGTGATACCAGCTTGTGGTAAAGCCCATGAAGCGCTGGCGGAAGCCGGCGTCGCGCGGCTTGCCGCGGAAGGTCGAGAAGCCGCTGACATGCCCGCTCGTGCCCCAGACCTTGGCCACGATCTCGCGTGGGATCCATTCGAAGCCCTCCCACAGCCCCTTGGTGTGGAAGCCGATATGGTCGATGAACTCGGCCTTGCTCATGCGCCACGGAAAATCCTCATCGAGGGTTTCCGAATGCTCATCGAAATAGTCATAGAACCGAGTCAAGTCCCCGGTCTTAAGCGCCTGGGTCCAATCCTTGAAGGTGGCGTCCAAGCCGGCAACCGTGGCGTCTTGTTTCATGGCGGCGATCCTCCCCTGCGATGGCTCCGCGCAAATCTAGCGCGGCAATACTCGCCGCGCCAAGCGCGGTTGGATCAGCCGAGCGCCTTGATCGCGTCGAGGCCGACCGGCTTGCCGCCGAATTCGGCCATCGCATCCAGCAACGCGCCCCACAAATAGACCGCCGAGGCCAGGTCGAACACCAGGTCGTAGGCGAGCGTGTTGCCGCGATCGGCGCGCATGATGATCGCGTTCATGCGCGCGAGCGAGGTCTGCGCGATTCCGTTGTTCGGGAATTTATGCGGGCGCAGATCGACGCCGCAGACCTTCGCGAACATCGCGCCGCCCTCTGCGCCGGTCAGTGTCAACCACGCGCTGGCATCCTCGCGCGGCACGCGGAAGCAGCCATTCGCGCTCGCCATGCTCCAGGCGCCGCCCAAACGATCCGGCAAGGTCGAGCGGCCCTCGAGATCGCCAAGCACGACGAACTCGCCCTTCGAGAGCCGCGCCACGCGCGCGCCATCGCCTTGCGGATAGACCCGGTTCGGCGCGTCCTCGAGCGTGACGCCTTGGCTCGTCAGCCATTCCGCCGTGGCCCAGCCCTTGAAGCCGATGCGCTTGAGCGCCGAGAGATCGCACAAGCCTAGTGAGCGCGCCTGCGCGGCCTCGGCGGCGGCATCGGCGCCGACCGTCATCGCCGAGGCATAGCCATTGACCTCGCCGAACACCGCGCCAAACTTCTGCAGCTCGCGATAGAGGAAGCTTCGCGCCGGCAGCGTGCTCGGGTTCAGCGCCATGTCAAAGCTCCTGCCGCGCGCTGTCGGGATCGTAGAACGGCATCTTCACCACGGTCGCCTTCACCATGCGCCCACCATCCGCACGAATCTCGATGACGGTACCCGGCTCGGCCTGGTCGAGCGCGACATAGGCCATGCCGATGATCTTGCCGAGCGAGGCCGAATCCGCGATCGAGGTGACGCGGCCGGTGATCTCGGACCCACGGATCACGAGGTGGCATTCCTTCGGCACGGCTTGCGTGCGGTCGGTGATCTCGAAGCCGACCAATTTGCGGCTCAGTTTCTGCTTGGCCTGGATTTCGAGCGAGCGCATGCCCACGAAGAACGGCTTCGACTTGGCGATCGCCCAGGCCATGTCGGCTTCCCAGGGCGTCGTCAGGCCGTCGGTATCCTGGCTGATGATGATGTGGCCCTTCTCGAGCCGGAGCACGCGCTGCGCCTCGACGCCGAACGGGCGGATGCCGAACTCCCTTCCCGCCTCCATCATGGCGTCCCACAGCGCCTCGCCCCGGCTTGCCGGCACATGGACCTCATAGCCAAGCTCGCCGACGAAGCCGACGCGCAGCAAAAGCGCCGGGATGCCCGCCACCGTCGCCTCGCGCACGCCCATATAGGGAAACGCCTCTTTCGAGAGATCGGCGTCGGTGCAGAGCTTTTCGAGCACCTTGCGCGCGTTCGGGCCGGCGACATTGACGCCGGCATAGGCCGCGGTGACGTTGGTGATGTCGACCTTCAGGCGCCATTGCGCGTTGTACCAAAGCATCGAGCGGTAGACCGCGTCGACGCCCGAGGTGGTCGCCGTCACATAGAAGCGGTCATCGTGAAAGCGGCAGGCCACGCCGTCATCGGTGATCACGCCCGACTGATCGGTCATCAGCACATAGCGCGAGCGGCCGACCGGCTGCTTGGCGTAGGCGAACGTGTACATGCGGTTGAGGAACTCGGCCGCGTCGGGCCCGCGCACGTCGAGCCCGCCGAGCGTCGAGACGTCGATCAGCCCGACATTCTCGCGCACATTGCGCGCTTCATCGCTGATCAACGCCGCGCGGCGCGCCGCGTCGCCATAAAATTCCGGGCGCAGCCAGAGCCCGGCCGCCATCATTTTCGCGCCCGCCTCGACATGGCGGAAATGCATCGCGGTATAGCGCACCGGCTCGAAGCTGCGTCCCGCAAGGTGGCCGATCTTGACCTGCGTGACCGGCGGGCGTGAGGTCGTGGTGCCGGTCTCATCGATGGTCCGGTTGAGCGTGCGCGCGGCCAGCCTGACTGCTGGCATCGACGAGGCGCGGCCCTGCGAGGGGCCCATGCCGTTGGTCGTGAAGCGCTTCAACAATTCGACATGCTCATAGCCTTCGAGCATGGCGTGTTCGAGATCCTTGACCTGAATGTCTTCGTCGAAATCGACGAAGTTCTTGCCCTTCGGGTGCGCGAAGATCGGATAGGGCCAACTGATACCGCGCGCACCCTTGGCGCTGCTCAGGCTCGGCTCAAGCCCGGCTTCCTTGCCCTGCTCGCGCAGCGCCCGCCAACCGGCATGGCGGCCCTCTTCGATCGCCGCATCGAGCGCGTAGGCGCCACTGACCGAGCCGGCCGCGAGCACGCCCGCCGGCAGCGCGCGGAGCGCCAACATGGCCGAGGCGTCATCATAGCCAAACGTACCGCCGGCCTGGGAGATCAGCGGCGAGGTCGGCGCGTAGCCGGTCGAGACCGCGATCAGGTCGCAGGCGAACGAATCGCCCTTTGCCGCGGCTTCGCCAGCAGCCGTAACCTTGGCGGTGCGCGCGGCGCGCACGCCACGGCCATCGGCGCTCGGCTCGGCCTCGTAGACCGTGGTGCCGGCCAACACCGGCACACGCTTCCTCGTTAGTGCATCGCTCAGCCTTCCGCTCGGCGGATCGGCGCGCAGATCGGCCAAGCACGCGACCTCGACGCCCGCGTCCAACAAATCGAGCGCGACGCCATAGGCGTCTTCATTGGCACCGACCACGACCGCGCGTTGGCCTGGCTTCACGCCATAGAGCCTGATCAGCCTTTGCGCGGCCGAGCCCATCATGACTCCCGGCAAATCGTTGTTGCGGAACGTCAGCGGCTGCTCATAGGAACCGGTCGCCAGGATCGCGCATCTGGCGCGCAGTTTGTAGAGCCGGTTGCCGCGCACGAGCGGAAACCAATTGTCCGAATAGGCGCCATTGCAAATCGTATCGGTCATCACCCGGATATTCGAACGCGCGCCGAGCGCGGCGATGAGGCGTGCGCGCTCGACTGCGGCCCGCTCGCCCGCGCCATCGAAGCGCGCATAATTGAGCGAGCCGCCGAGCGAGGCGTTTTCATCGACTAGGACGACGTCGTCAGCGCTCTCGGAGGCCTTGAGCGCGGCTTCGAGGCCGGCCGGCCCGCCGCCCACCACCAGCACGTCGCAGAACAGATATTCCTTGTCGAAATAGCCGTGATGGGCGTGGAGATCGACTTTGCCGAGGCCGGCGACGCGCCGGATCATGGCCTCCCAGAACGGCCAGAGCGCGCGCGGCTTGTAGAACGCCTTGTAGTAGAAGCCGACCGGCATGAAGCGGTCGAGTTTACCGAGCCAGGCAAAACGATCATGCTCGAGCGAGCCCCAATAATTGAGCCCCTTGACCGCGAGGCCTTGCTTGATGGCGACGCGATCGGCCAGGCGGTTGGGCTCAGGGCCAATCTGCACCAGCGTGTTGCCGTCCTGCCCGGCCATGGTCATCGGCCCGCGCGGGCGGTGATATTTGAACGAGCGCGAGATCACGCGCACATCGTTCGCGAGCAGCGCGCTTGCGATCGTGTCGCCCTCATAGCCCTGGATCGCGTGGTCCTCGAAGCTGAAGGTGATCGGCTTCGAGCGGTCGATGAGAGAGCCAAAGGGTTCGGGCAGGCGTGCCGCCATGGTCACGACCCCTGCGCCGGCGGCTTCGCGAACTCGACGCGCTCGCGGAAGACCTCGCTCGGGTCATAGGTGCGGATGAACTCGTCCTTAATGGTGTCGCGCTCGGCGATGAACCAATAGGCGGTCGGCACATGGCACCACCATTCGCGCACCACGCCGGCCGTGTTGTTTTCGAGGAAGACGAACGACGACCATTCGGCATCGCTCGATCGATGCGGGTCGGGCATCGCCACGAATTCGCCGCCATGGACGAATTCCTGCGCGTTGCGCGGGCCGTTGAGCGGGCAGTTGATGATTTTCATGGTCTGTCTCAGTGGCCGACCGAGGCCGCGCCTTTTTCGCCGACGAGGCTGTATTCCTCGAAGCGCGACAGGCGGAAGGGTTGCAACAGAGCCGGCACGCGCCCGGTGGCGATGGTTTCGGCCATGCGCTTGCCGCACACCGGCGTCGCCTTGAAGCCCCACGTGCCCCAGCCGGAATCGATGTAATAGTTCTTCACCGGCGTCTCGCCCATGACCGGCGAAAAATCGGGCGTCATGTCGGTCATGCCGGCCCATTGGCGCAGGATCGGCACGTCGGCGAGGAACGGGAAAAGCTCGAGGATATGCGCCATCAAGCCCTCGATGAAATCGAGCGTAGATCTGGTCTGATAGCGCGGATAGGGATCGGTCGAGCCGCCCATGACAAGCTCGCCGCGCGAGCTCTGCGAGATATAAACGTGGAGCGAGCCCGAGACGATGATCGGGTCGAGGAAGGGCTTCAAAGGCATCGAGACGCAGGCCTGCAAGGGCACGGTCTTGATCGGCAGTTTGAAGCCGGCCATGTTCGCCATCACGCCCGAGAGCCCGGCGACCGCCTGCATCGCCTTGCCGCAGGCGACCCGACCGCGATTGGTCACGACGCCGGTGATGCGCCCGTCCTCGATCTCGAGCCCGGTGACCTCGGTGCCCTGGTGGATCTCGATGCCCATTTCGGCGGCGCGCCCGGCATAGCCCCAGGCCACGGCATCGTGCCGCGCGATCGCGCCCGGCGGATGATAGAGCGCGCCCATGATTGGATAGCGCACGTCTTCCGATAGATTGAGGCTCGGCACCAGGCGCTTCAGATCCTCGCGGTCGACCACCTCGGAATTGACGCCGAGATGTTTGTTGACCTCGGCGCGCCAGCGCGAGGTGCGCATTGCCGCGTCGGTGTGCGCCAGCGTGAAATGGCCGCGCTCGGAATAAAGGATGTTGAAATCGAGATCTTCCGAAAGGCCCTGAAACAGCCGGACCGACTCGTCATAGAACGCGACGCCTTCCGGCGTCAGATAATTCGAGCGGATGATCGCGGTGTTGCGCCCGGTATTGCCGCCGCCGATATAGCCCTTTTCGAGCACCGCGACGTTCTTCACGCCATGGTTCTTGGCCAGATAATAGGCGCAGGCCAGGCCGTGCCCGCCGCCGCCGATGATCACGACATCATAGGACGATTTCAGCTCGGGCTGGCGCGACAGAAATCGCTTGCCCGGATAGCGCGGCGACAGGCCGTATTTGATCAGACCGAAGGCCATGGCTATGTCCTATCGCTCGTCAAATCTCCCTCTCCCCTTGAGGGAGAGGGAGGGACCCGTCACACCGTGACGGGAGGGTGAGGGGTCAAAGAAACTTCCTCGAGCCCCCTCACCCGCCGCTGCGCGGCGACCTCTCCCACGAGGGGAGAGGTGTAAGACAGTCGGGCTCGACATGGTGCTTCGCTGCATGAAATATGATTCCTGCCGCGCGCCCGCTCAGCAATCGAGCGAGCGGTCGCGTTCCCATTGGGTGAGGTGCGCGCAATACTCGTTCCATTCGCGCATCTTGAGCTTGATATAGGAATCGATGATCGCATCGCCAAACGCCTTGCGCAGCACGTCGCTCTTGTCGGTCAGGCGGATCGCGTCCAGAAGATTGAGTGGCAGCTTGCGCGCCTTCTTCACCTTGTGGCCATCGGTATACATGTCGATGTCGAGGCGCTCGCCGGGATCGCGCTTGTTCTGCACGCCATCGAGCCCGGCCGCGATGATGCCGGCCTGGATCAGATAGGGATTGGCCGCGCCGTCCATCAGGCGCAGCTCGAAGCGGCCGGGATCGGGGATGCGCACCATGTGGGTGCGGTTGTTGCCGCCATAGGTGATCGTATTGGGCGACCAGGTCGCGCCCGAGATGGTGCGCGGCGCGTTGATGCGCTTATAGCTGTTGATGGTCGGGTTCCACATCGAGCAGAGCGAGGCGGCGTTGTGCACCACGCCGCCGAGAAAATGATAGGCCAGCGCCGATAGGCCAAGCTCGCCCTTCGAATCATGGAACAGGTTCTTCGAGCCGTCCTTGTTCCAGACCGAGACATGGGCGTGGCAGCCGCTCCCGGTCAAATTCATGAACGGCTTCGGCATGAAGGTGGCGCGCAGCCCGTGTTTCTCGGCCACCGCCCGGGTCATGTATTTGAAAAAGACGTGGCGGTCGGCGGTGAGCATGGCTTCGTTGTATTTCCAGTTCATCTCGAACTGGCCGTTGGCGTCCTCATGATCGTTTTGGTAGGGCTCCCAGCCAAAGCCCAGCATGGCGTCGCAGATCTCGGCGACCACGTCATAGCGGCGCATCAAGGCGCCTTGGTCGTAGCAGGGCTTCGACGCGGTATCGAGCGCATCGGCAATCGCCGAGCCGTCCGGGTTGATCAGGAAGTATTCCGCCTCGACGCCGGTCTTGATCGTGTAGCCGAGCTTGGCGGCCTTCTCGATCTGGCGTTTCAGCATCCAGCGCGGCGCCTGCTCGAGCGGCCGCCCACCCATGTGCGGATCGCCGGCGAGCCAGGCGACTTCGGGCTTCCACGGCAAAATCGTCAGCGTGTCGGGATCGGGGATCACCAGCATGTCGGGATCGGCCGGCGTCGAATCGAAATAGGCGGCGAAGGCGGCGAAGCCGGCGCCATCCTTCTGCATGCCCTCGATCGCGGCGGCGGGGGCGAGCTTGGCGCGCAACACGCCGAACAGATCGACGAAGCTGACCAGGAAATACTTGATCTTCTTGTCGCGCGCGATTTTCGCGAGGTCCTTGGTCATAAGGCGGTCTCCCGGACGTGTCTTTTCATTGTTTGCGAGGCTGGCGCGGTGATTGGCTCGGCGAGGGCGGGTCGGGCGCGGCACGATACGGCCACGAACGCGCGAAAGATTAGGCCAGTGGCGGGCGCGTTTCAATGATCGGGAAAGATTCTTTCCCGACGGGAAAAGGTTCGACCAATTGCGCGAAAAGGCGGCGAGCCATGGGGAGAGCGGGAAACGGGACGGCGGGGGGGAGTGGCGGCGGGAGGGACGGCGGATGGGGCCGGGCGAGACCGATTGTCGCAGGGTCCAGCGTCGCGAGCGGAAGGCCGAGGGCTGCTCGATAGAATGTCGGGATGGCGCGACACAGCCATTCCCTTTTTCGTCATTGCCGGGCGAGGACCCGGCAATCCAGGGACGGCCGCGGCGTCGCTTTCATGAGGAGTCTGGATGCCCGGAGCCTGCCCCCGACATGGTCGGGGGGGCTTCGCCCGGGCATGACGATGAAGGGCAAGCGTGGGCGGGAACAGTGACGCTCAGCCGGCCGGCTTCGGCGTCTCTCCACCCGGTTGCTCGATGACCCCGAAGCGCGCCGCGATCATCTCGGCCAGCTGGTCGGGCGTCTCGACCTTGAAGTGCTTGGTGGCGTCGGGGAAGTGCTTGAGCACATAGCGGCCGGCATCGGCGATCAGCTCGCTCTTGAGATTGACCACGCCGACTTGCGCGACGCGCGCGCGGTTTCGTTCATAGGCGGCTTGCAGGCCGGCGTGAATGCCGGCGCGGATGCGCTCGGCCATTTGATCGTCGATGTTCAGGTTCCAGAGCGTGTTGAGCTTGCGCACGCCCCAGGCGACGCCAAGCGATACCGCCGAGAGCGCGGCATAGATGAAATAGTCGAGGATCGGCGTGACATCGACGGCGGTCGCGATCGTGCTGGCGGTGTCGGTCATGATAGCTCCTTCATTGGACAGGGGTTCAGTGACTTAGAGGCCCGGAACGAGCGCGCGCGAGGCGAAAAAACCCAGCGCGCTCAAGAGCACGGCGATCAGGCTCAGCGCCGCCGACCACCAGCGATTAGCGAGCCGGTCGAGCGCCTGCTTGATCTCGCGGCGGAACTCGACGCAATCGGCCTCATGGCGGTCGATGCGCGTCAAGGCCTCGGCGGAAGAGTCGAGCGCGCGCTGCACTTGGGCGTCGAATTCGGTCAAATCGCCCTCAAACAGCCGACGGCGATAGGGCGAAGCAAACCCGCCCTCAAGCAGCCGACGGCGATAGGGCGACCAGACAACCCCTCGCCCGCCGCTTGCTCGGCCGCGGCGCCATTGAGCGCGTCGTGCGCGTCGCGGACAAAATGCGCCAGCGTGATGTAGACCGCCCGCCCCGGAATGCCTTCGACCGTCGCGCTCCAAACCTCGACCACCGCGCGTTGTTCGGTCTCGACCATCGGCACCGCGATGCCCACGAGCGCGAAGCCGTGCTGCTCGATAAGCCGGCCGGCGGTCGGCATGGCGGCCGGGAGGAAATGGCACGAAGCGCGCTCGACCAGCTCGAGATAGAGCGCGTTCGCGGCGGCCTGCCCGGCGGCGGCGTGCCGGTCGACCACCGCCTGCATGTCGGCGGCCCGGTCGCACCACTGCACCACGAGAACCCGATCGCCGGCCGCATGCGGCGAGGGCGGGAAAACGGAACTTCCGATTGGCGTCATTCCCAGTCGGTCGAACCCGTCGGCTGTCGCCGAGACGCCGATCGGCATGAACGACCCGGCCAGAGCCGGCGCGGTTCCGAGCATCGACAACAAAAAGCCCGCCGCGAGGCGGGCGAGAAAACGGGACATCGGGGTCTCCTTGACAGAAAAACCGCCCGAAGGCGGCTTGGGTGCGAATGCAAGATTTGTCAGTCAGGCATTAGGCGCAGCAAGGCGGCGACGATAGAGCCGGTATCCATTTTCCTCCCCGGTCATGACAAACCCATATCGCCGATAGAATGATTCGGCACGCGGGCTGTTCGCCTTGAGAGTTATCTCGGGGGCTCTCGCCCTAACGGCTCTTTCGACAATCTGCTCGATCATGCGCGCGCCAAGGCCCTTGCTTCGATAGGGGGCGGCCACCATGAAATGATGGAGATGGATTCCGGGCGGGGTCTGCCGCGACAGGATCGCGTACCCAATTGGCTGGTCACCATCACAGACCACAAAGGAAAGCGCCAATTTCTCCGGCAGCGGCCGACGAAAGTTCTCAGCAGCCCAATATTCTCCCGGCACGTCCGCCGCGATGGAAAGAAACGCTTCGACGTGCCTATCGAAAAAGGCGAGATCGAAGGGGCGGAATGTGAGCCGAATCATGCCTCAACGATAATCCGACCACTGTCGAACCAGCAACGGGAATGGCCTATGGCTCGATCTCCTCAAGAATCATGCGGTGTGTCTGCACACTGCCGTACTCTGCGCAATACGGAGGTTTTTCAAGGTCGGGTGATATCTTGAGGAGCAGAATATGCAAAACGTGTTATTCCATTGGGACCGCGAGAATATTACGCCACGACTATTGATAGCTGTTGGTTCGGTGACACTCACTTGGGCGATGATCGACACTGATATTAGTCGAGCACTCTTATTATTTTGGTGCCAAGATAAACCTGACGAACCGCCGCCACGGTCATTTGATAGACGCATTGCCTCTTTGATGCGATACGCGGAGGCGCTTTATGTCAACGAACCCGACGAGCGTCGAACATTTCGTTGGTACGCACAACGTCTCAAGCAGGCCAATGGACTTCGGGACAGCGTTGCCCATGGGCAGCCCGGCAAGATCACGAAAGGGCGCCGCACCTATTTTGGGTTAATGGTACCGCAACCTTCCGGTCGCACCCAATACGTCCCCATGAAAATTTCCGACGTTGAGAGGTTGGCTGAGACGTTAGGCAATCTCCACGCAGAAACAGTCGTAGTCTCTCACGCACTTTGGGCAGCCCAGACGGCCTCATCCCCAAATAGACAATCTTTTTCGCAAATTCACGGTAAGTGGACGAAACTAACAAAAGAGAACCGCAGCCCTAGGCTCCCACGATGGCATCCCCCACCTTCGACATTTCGGGGGTAATTTTTTTGTCAATTATATCTTTCCGGCCACGTCTTCTCCGATGGCCCCGCAGTGAGCAGTATACTGGCCGGGCTCCCTCGAAGAAGACGGGATAAATTACGGCTTCGTGGTGAAAAGGTCTGCGGTGATTTGATCGGCGGTCGCACCAGCGGCCATGCGATCGGCAATGAAAGCGGCATCCGACGCCCGACGCGCAAACCACGCCTGGACCACGACCATTTTCTCAGGCTCGATCGGCTTCCAGTATCGCCCAGGCCCCTGTGGAACCGGCCGCGCCCGCCCAGCCAGTAGATCGGCGGCGGCCGTAGCCGCCAACGCGAAGCCAGCTTGGTAGACCTTCACCCTGACCGCCGCATAGTCCGGGCAGTCGGCAACATCGAAGGTCGCCTGAGCGACGATCGGGCCCGTGTCGATTCCTTCATCCATTAAATGCGCCGTCACGCCCAACGGATCGCCGTTGTAAAGGGCCCATTCGACGACCGTACAGCCGCGATATTTGGGTAGCAAGCCGGGATGAACGTTGAGAATGCCGAGGCGCAGCCCCGACAGAGCCGGTTCCTTGATGATCTCGATGGCGGATCGACCACCGTCTCGTTGTCGAGCGGCTGCGAAATATCGACCAGCTTGGATGGCAATTTCACGGCGTCATCTCCCTGCACGACCATACCGGCGCCGAGGCCCGGTGTCGGCCCCACGATCGTCGATCCGAGCAGCGCCTGGGC
>CAMDDO010000070.1 GCA_945892755.1 Rhizobium sp. Q54
GGATCAGACTTTGCATCCAGCCCCTCATATCGCTGCTGCAAATCGAAAAATCCCGGCTGGCCCATGATGCAAAACCCCGCGCTGTGTCAGCATCCTTGAATCGGATTTTGATCGCGCTGGAAAGAGGCTATTTTTCGAGGTAGCCTATATTCAGCGTCGAGTAGCAGGCCGGTCAAGTCCGATGCGTCCCGAGCTGGCGCGCTGCCACGCTCTTGCTCGAAAGAACCCCCCGGGGTAGTTGAAAGAACCCTCAGACCCCGCATCCCCTCGATGCGCTTCCTCATGGAACGAGTTCGGCATGGGTTTTCGCATCTCGTTTGATACCGGCGGAACCTTCACCGACGTGGTGGTCGCCGACGAGCGAGGCATAAGGGCGATCGGCAAGGCGCTGACCACGCCCCAGCGCATCTTCGAGGGCATGCAGGCCGCGCTCGACGTCGCTGGTGAGGAGCTCAGCAGCAGCGGCGGCGCGCTGCTCGCCGGCGGCGACCTCGTGATCTATGGCACCACGCGTGCAACCAACGCCATCGTCACCGGGGCCACCGCCAAGACCGCGTTTCTCACCACGAAAGGCTTCAAGGATACTCTGCTCTTGAGGGAAGGCGGCAAACCCGACCCGCACGACTACAGCTATGATTATCCCGCCCCCTATATTCCGCGCCGCTACAGCTTCGAAATCGACGAGCGCATCGATTCCGAAGGCCAGATCGCGACGCCGCTCGACGAGCACCAGGCGCTCAGCGTGATTCGCACGCTGAAGGAGCGCGGCTTCGAGGCGGTCGCCATTTGCCTAATCTGGGCGATCGCGAACGGCGTGCATGAGCGCGCCATGGCCCGGCTGATCGAGGCTGAACTGCCCGGCGTGCCCTACACGCTGTCGCACGAGCTGGTGCCGATCCTGCGCGAATACCGCCGGGCCTCGGCGACCGCGATCGACGCTTCGCTGAAGCCCCTGATGCAGCGCCATTTGACCGAGATGGAGCGCGATCTCAGGGCGGCCGGCTTCAAAGGCGAGATCCTGGTCTCGACCTCGATGGGCGGCTGCCAGCACGTCGCCGAGGCCGCCGCGCGGCCGATCCTGACGCTCAAATCGGGTCCGGCCATGGCGCCGGTCGCCGGCCGCGCCTTCATCACGATCGAGGACCACGGCAAGGACGCGATCGTCTGCGACACCGGCGGCACGACCTTCGACGTTGGCCTGGTGCGCGACGGCGCACTGGTCTACACGCGGGATTCCTGGCTCGGCGGGCGCTGGCTCGGCCACATGATCAGTCTTTCGACGGTCGACGTGCGCTCGATCGGCGCGGGTGGTGGCTCGATCGCCTGGATCGATGCCGGCGGCCTGCTGCGCGTCGGACCGAAGAGCGCGGGCGCGCTGCCCGGCCCGGCCTGTTATGGCCGCGGCGGTGCGCTGCCCACGGTGACCGATGCCGCCGTCGTGCTCGGCTATGTCGACCCCGACTATTTCAACGGCGGGCGCATGACGCTCGATGCCATCGCGGCGCGCCGCGCGATCGAGCCGGTCGCCGCGACGCTCGGCCGTGGCGTTGAGGACACCGCCTTCGCGATCATGACGATCGCGAGCGAGCTGATGATCAAGGCGATCCACGAGATCACCGTGAGCGAGGGCATAAACCCGCGCGAGAGCGTCATTGTCGCCGGCGGCGGCGCGGCCGGCATGAACATCCTGCCCATCGCACGCGAGCTCGGCTGCGACACCGTGATTCTGCCCAAGGTAGCGAGCGCGATGTCGGCTTCGGGGATGCAATTCTCCGATATCGTGTTCGAGCAGACGCGGAGCCGCTTCACCCAGAGCGGTCAATTCGATCTCGACGGCGTCAACCGCGCGCTCGAGGAAATCGAGACCGCGCTCGAACGCTTCAGGCGCGAGCTGCGTGGCGCGGGGCGCTCCCGGCACCGCGTCGAGTTGTTCGTCGAGGCGCGCTATCAGTCACAGGTCTGGGAGCTCGACACGCCCCTGCCGATGCGTCGTTTTCGCGGCAAAAAGGACGTCGCGGCACTGGTCGAGGCCTTCCATGCTGTGCACGACCGCGTCTATGCCGTACGCGACGAGGGGAGCCAGGTCGAATGCGTCAATTGGCGCGGCCGGCTTTCGATTGCGCTCGGCGAGCGACCAAAGCCGGCGCGCGCCAAGCCGCGCGCCCGCAAGCCCAAGCCCGACGGCAAGCGGCGGGCCTATTTCGGCGATGGTCGCGCCGTCCAGACCCCGATCTTCAAGGGCAGCGCGCTCAGACCGGGCGACCGTATCGTCGGCCCCGCCATCATCGAGGAAGCCACGACGACCATCGTGGTCTACCCTGCGATGAGCGCGCGGGTCTCGCCGGCCTCCAACTACATCCTCGAGAGTGCATGACGATGCTGCGCACGACAAAGACTGCGTCCAAGCCAACCGCTCGGCGGGCTCGGCGGCCCGCCGCGTCGCGCAAGCTCGACCCGGTGCTGATCTCGGTGATGGCGAACCGATTGGACGGCATCGTGCGCGAAATGACCAATACGCTGCTGCGCGCGGCGCGCTCGGCGGTGATCTCGAGCGCGCGCGACTTCTCGTGCTGCATCGTGACCGGCGATAACCAGCTTCTCGCATCCGCCGAAGGTTTGCCGGTGCACATCTTCGGCGCGCATTTGCAGACCGCGCGCGTCGGCCGCGAGCACAAGGGCGATATTCGTGAAGGCGATGCGTTCCTGGACAACGACCCCTATGGCGGCAATACGCACCCTGCTGATCACACCTTCATGGCGCCGGTGTTTTTCGAAAGCGAGCACCTGTTCACGACGGTTGCCAAATGCCACATGGCCGACATCGGCAATTCGATTCCGTCGAGCTATTACGCGCGCGCGCGCGACGTCTATGAGGAAGGTGCCCTCGTCTTTCCCGCCGTGCGCATTCAGCGCGGTTACAAGAATGTCGGCGACATCGAGCGCATGTGCCGCGCGCGCATCCGCGTGCCCGACCAGTGGTATGGCGACTATCTCGCCGGGCTCGGCGCGGCGCGCATCGCCGAGCGGCGCTTGAAGGAGTTCTGCGCGAAATACGGCAAGGCCGCCGTCAAGCGCTTCATCGCCGAGTGGCTCGACTATTCGGAAGCGCGCATGGCCGACGCAATCCGCGGTCTGCCGAAGGCGCACCTGGTCAATACCGGCCGCTCCGATCCGCTCGAAGGCATATTGCCCGATGGGCTCCTGCTGAAGGTGGGTCTCGATATCGACCCCAAGGCCGCGACCATCGCGGTCGACCTCAGGGACAATCCGCCCTGTGTCGATTGCGGCCTCAACACCTCGGAATCGGCCGCGACCAGCTCGGTGGTCGGCGCCATCTTCAATAGTCTCGAACGTGACATCCCGCGCAATGCCGGCTCATTCCGCCGGCTGAGCTTCAAGTACGCGAAGAACAGCGTGGTCGCGGCGCCGGTCTTCCCGCATTCCTGCTCGCTTGCCACCACCAATGTCTCCGAGCGGCTGGTCAACATCACGCAGTCGGCCTTCGCCAAGCTCGGCGACGGCCATGGGCTCGCCGAGGGCGGCACCGGGCTCGGCGCCGGCATGGCGGTGATCTCCGGCAAGGATCATCGGCGTGGCGACGCGCGCTACGTCAACCGCATGATGCTCTCGACCAATGGCGGCCCGGCCAGCCCGAGCGCCGATGGCTGGGTCAATTACGCCATCCCGGTGATCGCCGGGCTGATGTATCGCGACAGTGTCGAGGTCGACGAACTCAAGCACCCGATCCGCGTCGAACGGCTCGGCATTGTCAAGGACTCGGCGGGCGCTGGACGGCGGCGCGGCGCGCCGGCGCAGGAGATCGTCTATAGCGCGCGCGAGAACCCGGTGACGGTGATTATCCCGTGCGACGGCCAATTCGAGCCGCCACACGGCGTCAATGGCGGGCACCACGGCACCCCGGGCAGCACCTGGCTGATCGGCCACAATGGCGCTGAGACGAAGCTACCCAATTTGATCAACCGCGAGTGGCAGAAGGGCGAGTCCTTGCGTGGTCGCGACAGCAGCGGCGGCGGCTATGGCGATCCGCTGACGCGCGAGCCGGCGCGCGTTTGGCTCGACGTGATCGAAGGCTGGGAATCGCCGGAGAAAGCCCGCGACATCTACGGCGTGATCTTCACGGGCCGCATCGAGGACGATTCCCTGGCCGTCAACCTCCCCGCGACCGAGCGGCGCCGCGCCGGGCTACGCGCCGCACCGGGCCGCGTATGAACCTCCGCATCGGCGCCGGCGCCGCCTGGTGGGGCGATCGGATCTCCCCCGCCGCGCTCAACGCGGCGGAGGGCAATCTCGATTATCTCTGTTTCGAGACCATGGCCGAGGCGACGGTTTCAGCCGCGCAGGTGCGTGCCCGTCGCGACCCGAGCTTCCAAGGCTACGACACCTATTTCGACGACCGAATGCATGCCGTGCTGCCGGCCTGCATCAAGCGCGGCACGCGGATCATTTCGAACCAAGGTTGGATCAACCCGATCGGCGCGGCGACACGCGCCAAGGCATTGCTCGCCGAACATGGCGCACCCGCCTGGAAGGTCGCGGCGGTGACCGGCAGTGTGATCAGCCTCGAGCGGCTGCATGAACTCGGCGCGACCCTGATGGAAACCGGCGGCCCGATCGGTAGCATTCCGGGCGAGATTGTTTCGGCCGAAGCCTATCTTGGTGCTGAACCCATTGTCGAGGCGCTGAAGGCCGGCGCGCATATCGTGATCACCGGACGGGTCGCCGATCCCTCAATCTTTCTGGCGCCGATGATGCACGATTTTTGCTGGTCGGCCAGTGACGCCGCGCGGCTTGGCCAAGGCTCCGGCATCGGGCACTTGATGGAATGCGGCGCCCAGGTCACCGGCGGCTATTTCGCCGACCCTGGCTATAAGGACGTGCCGGAACCCTGGAATCTCGGCTTCCCGATCGCCGAGGTCGAGGCCGATGGCAGCGCGGTCATCACCAAGGTCGCCGGCACGGGCGGCGCGGTGAACCGCCAGACCATCTTGGAACAGATGTTCTATGAGGTGCACGATCCGGCGAACTACATCACGCCCGATGTGGTGGTCGATTTCACCAGCGCGATCATCGAGGAGAGCGGCCTGAATCGCGTGCGCGTGTCCGGCATCGGCGGCAAGAGGCGCACCGACACGCTCAAGGTGTCGATCGGGGCGCAGGAAGGCTTCATCGGCGAAGACATGTTTTTCTATGCCGGCCCCGGTGCGCTTGAGCGCGCCAAGCTCGCCGAAACGATTCTCAGGGAGCGCTTCAAGATAATCAATCTTAAGGCCGAGGACTTGCGCATTGATTTTCTTGGCGTGAACGCTATTCACGGGGCGCTGTCACCCGCACCCATCGCGCCACCCTATGAGGTCGCCGTGCGTGTCGCGGCGCGCACCAAGACGCGCGCCGACGCCGAGAAGATCGGCCGCGAGGTCGATGCCATGGCGGTGTCGGGTGTTGGCCATACCGGCAAGCGCGTGCCTCACGCCGACCGCGTGCGCGAAGTGATCGGGATCTGGTCGGCGCTCGTGCCGCGCTCGGCGCTCACGCCACAGATCCGTTTCGTCTAGGGGCCCGACCATGCATGTACCACTTCGGGCTATCGCCCACACCCGCTCCGGAGACAAGGGCGATATCTCGAATATCGTGGTGGTCGCTTATGAGGCTGATTTCCATGCGCCGCTCACCGCGCAGCTCACGCCCGCGCGGGTCAAGACGCATTTCAAGGGCGTCGTGACCGGCGCGGTCGAGCGCTACGACGTGGCGCGCCTCGGCGTGCTTAATTTCGTGCTGCACGGCGCGCTCGGCGGCGGCGTGTCGCGCAGTCTCTGCCTCGACAATTACGGCAAGGCGCTCGGCGCGGCGATGCTCTCGATCGAGATCGAGATTCCCGATGATTGGGCGCCGCGCTTGAGGGGTCCGAGCACGGCGTCCGCCTGAATCGCGGCTCCTTGACGCAGATCAAGGGGCGTACCGAAGCGATGGGACACTATTTCGCCCATGGCTTTGTTCCATAACCCTGGGCCAATCTCGATACGGGGTCCGCTCGCCATCGCGCTCGTGGCGGCGCTGCTGCTGTCGACGCTGTGGCCTGCCCAGGCGAGCCACGCGCACGATACCGCGCCGCCTGCTGGCGTGGCCGTCGCCGGCGTGGATTGCGCATCGACCCTCGATGTCGCGATCAACCATGACCGAACACCGCGTGAGATGCCGTGCGGCGCGCTCTCGGCCAACGCCGATTGCTGTGCATCGTGCGTGACGACCTTGGTTTCGCATGGACTCACCCCTGTCGCGCCACCGCGCGATCAACCTGCGAACGCGCTAGAACAAGCGTCGAGGGGACATTCGATTCCGCCGCGCTTGAAGCCACCCCGCATCGCCGTCTAGCGATCGGCCCTCGCGGGCCGCGAAGGCGATCAGGCGCAAGCGGCGGAGTCTGCCATGCCAATTCATCGACCCTTCACCACGCGTCGTGGTTTTTTGGCGACGTTGAGCTTCGGCGCCATCAGCCTCTATGGCGTTTGGGAGAGCCTCGACACCGGTGCCGAGCCGGCGGCCGGCGCCTCGCACAACGGCGCTCATGACGCCGACCCGGCACCGACCGCCGCCGGACACGAAGGCCACGGCGCCTCGGACAGTGGCACCTCGACCAAGGAATTCGAGCGCCTGGCCCGTGAGTTCATCGCGCGCCACGCGCGCGCCGACGGCAGCGTCGAGCCACTCGGGGCCGCCGCGCCAATCTCATCCGATGACGACGACATGGAGCATGGCGCGAGTCATGGCATGAGCCACGAAGCGGATGCCGAACCCGACGGCGGCGACGATGCGTCCGTGGCCATCGATGTCTATTTGATGGCAACACAATGGGCCTACGAGCCTGCCGTGCTGCACCTGAAGGCCGGGCAGCCCTATCGCTTCCGCATGATGGCGCTCGATGCCAGTCACGGCGCCTCGATCCAGCTCGGCTCAGGCAGTCACGTGATCAGGCTCAGGCGCGGCGTCTTGGTCGAGCGCACGATGCGCCTCGAGGGGCCGGGCCGTTATCTCCTCTACTGCACCGTCTATTGCGGCGCCGCCCATGACCGCATGAGCGGCATGATCATGGTCAGCTGAGAAACCCCAGATGACAAATTTCGGAGCGCGTCTCTCCGCCCTGCCCCACGCCGATCGCGTGCTGCTTAAGGCGATGATCGCCGCGGCACTCGGCTTGCTCGGGCTCGGCGTCGCCCTCGGCCTGATGACCGCACTGGCGCGTGCCGGCTTGATCGCGCCCGAACCCGACCAGGGCTACGCCGCGCTCACCCTGCATAGCACCGCGGCATTTTTCTATTGGCTCTATCTCGGACAAAGCGCGCTGTTGCTTGCGTTCGCGGCGGCGGATCACACCGGCCCAGGGCGTATCGCGCTCGCGCCGCTTGCCTGGTTCGGTTTCGCCCTGATGCTCGTGGGCTTCGCATTGAACGCCGCTGGCACGCTAGCCGGGGAGCCGCTGCTCTATGATGGGCCGCCGGAACTGGCGACCGAGAGCCGCGGCGCGGCCGGTATTTTCTATCTCGGCTACATCGCGCTTGCGCTTGGCCTGATCGGGGTGGCGAGCGCCGCGATCGCTACGGCCTTCGCACCGAAGCTCGCCGGCCGCATCGGCGCCTGGTCGACGATCAGCTTCGGTGCCGTTGTCTGGGCCGGCCTCCTCGTGGTCAGCGCGCTCGCGGCGCTCAATGCCTTTCTACCGGCGGCGATCTGGGCATTCGGCGGCGGCACGCTGCCCATCGATCATTCGGTCGGCTGGCACTTACTGTTCCACAACATGCACTATTTGCCGCTGATCGGCACCTTGCTGACCTGGTATGTCCTGGTCGGCGAGTTGACCGGCGTGACTTCGCTGTTTGGCAGCCGCTTCTCGAAGCTGGTGTTCTGCCTTTACCTGGTGTTCGTGCCGCCGACCTCGCTCTATCACATGTTCCTGGAGCCCGGCCTCGCACCGATCGTGCGATTGATCGGTTCGCTCCTTTCGCTGTTCATCAGCGTGCCGACCGTGGCGGCGTTCCTCCTGCTCATCGCTTCGCTCGAAGCCTCGGCCCGGGCGCGTGGCGCGCGCGGCCTGTTCGGCTGGATCGGCATGCTGCCCTGGCGCGATCCCGCCATGTCGGCGATCGGCATGGCGGTGGTCAATCTGGCGATCGGCGGCGCGCTCTCGTTCGTGCTGATTCAAGAGCGGCTGGCGCCGTTGTTGAGCGACACGTTCTTCGTGCCAGGGTATTTCCATTTTCTGACCATCGGCGCGGTCTCACTCACTTTGCTCGCGGCGTTCTGCCGGGTCATCCCGGCCTTGAACGGCGGCCAGCTGCGCCTCGCCAGCCTGCTCGCCCGCTTGCCTTACGCCCTGACTCTCGGCCTCATTTTATTCGGCGGCGCCGGCGTCCTCGCGGGCCTGCGCGGCATGCCACGGCGCGTGCTCGATGCCGGTTATGACGGCGCGAGCCCGGCGGTCTGGGCGAGCCTCTCGACGTGGCTCGGCGTCGGCGGCGCGATCATGACCCTCGCCCTCGCGCTCTATGTCGGCACTCTCTTGGTGTCGCTCATGCCCGGGCGCGTGCGCCCGATGCCGACACTTACGCCTCATGCGCTGTCGACCATGACGGCCGACGCCGCCTTGTCCAAGCCGGCGTGGAGCGGGCCGCTGTCCGTGATTGTTCTGGTCGGCGCGATGGTCGCGCTGACGATTGTCGCATTCCGGCTCATGCAAAGCCTGCCGATCGCCGCGATCGGCGGTGGTGGACATTGAGCCTTCATCCGAGGTCGACAGCCATGTCGGAAGACCGCTGGTATTTGCTCGCCATCTTCCTGGTCTGGGCCGCGCTCGCCGCGCTCTATGGTCTGGTGCCGGCGTTCCGCATGCCGGGCAGTACCTTGATCTGGGGCGCCGGTGCCGGGCTGTTCCTGCTGCTCGCCGCCCTTGTCATGTGGGCCGAGCGGCGGCGGCGCGCGAAGCCATGATCACGCCCGCCGTCGCGCCACTCGCCTATTCGTTGAGCCCCTTGCCTGGATAGGGGTGCGTCTTGATCCAGTGCTTGGCGATCTCGACGCGCTTGGTGATCCACACGTCCTTATGCTTCTGCATATAGTCAAGCACACGTTCGAGCCCGACCGCGCGCGAGGGATGCCCGATCAGGCGGTTGTGCAGCCCGATGCTCATCATCTTCGGCTGTTTGGCGCCTTCGCGATACAGCATGTCGAAGCCATCCTTGACGAAGGTGAACCAATCGCCCGCGGTGCCGACCCAGCCGGCGAGCTTCACGTCGTTCGTTGTAATCGAATAGGGCACCACGAGATGCGCCTTGCCTTCGACCGTCTGCCAGAACGGTAGCTCATCGCCGTAATAATCGGAGTCATAGATAAAACCGCCATGTTCGACCACCAGGCGACGTGTGTTGAGGCCGGGTCCATAGCGGCAATACCAGCCGGCCGGCGCCTCGCCCACGGTCTTCTGGAATGACGCGACCGCGCGCTTGATGTGATCGCGCTCCTCCGCCTCGCTCAGTTCGAAATGCTTGATCCAGCGCCAACCATGGCTGCACACATCGAACCCGGCGCGCTTGATCGCGGCGGCAGCCTTGGGGCTACGCTCAAGCGCAAGCGCGCAACCGAACACGGTCATCGGCAGTTTGCGTTCCTCGAAGGCGCGCATGACGCGCCAGAAGCCGACGCGCGAACCATATTCGAATAGGCCTTCGCCCGCGAGGTCCCGTCCCTTGATGCCCTGGTTGAGGCCTTGCGCTTCGGACAGGCCGACTTCGGTATGGTCCTCGCCATCCTGCACCGAGGGCTCGGAGCCCTCCTCATAATTCATCACGAAATTGACCGCGAGACGTGCGCCACCCGGCCATTGCGGGTCGGGTGGGTTGTCGGCATAGCCGATGAAGTCGCGCTTTGGTTGCCAGGCCATGTCCAGCTCTCCCTTCGTTCTTGGTGGCGCGATGGTGCTAGGTTTGCGCGCGTAAATCGACTGCTTTATTGCGGCCGCGCGGGCCCGAGCGGTTATGCTCCGGCGCCATGTTCCCGGTCGATGAGGTTCTCCCCACGCTAACAGCGCATTTGCGCGAACGAGCCAATGCCGTGCTGGTCGCCCAGCCCGGCGCGGGCAAGAGCACGCGCGTGCCGCCCGCGCTGATCGACGAGCCTTGGATCAAGGGTCGCAAGCTTATTGTGCTCGCGCCCCGCCGCTTGGCCGCGCGCGCCGCCGCGAGCTTCATGGCCAAGACGTTCGGCGAACCGGTCGGCGAGACGATCGGCTATCGCGTGCGGCTCGATAGCCGGAGCGGCCCGAAGACCCGTATCGAAGTGGTCACCGAAGGCGTCTTCACGCGCATGATCCTGAGCGACCCGGCACTGACCGGCATTGCCGGTGTGCTGTTCGACGAATTTCATGAACGCAGCCTCGATGGCGATCTCGGCCTCGCGCTCGCGCTCGATGCGCAAGCCGCGCTCCGCGATGATCTGCGAATTCTCGTGATGTCGGCGACGCTCGATGAAGCGCGGGTCGCGGCGCTGCTCGGCGACGCACCCATCATCTCGTGCGAAGGCCGTATGTTTCCGGTCGAGACGCGCTATCTCGGCCGCGACCCGCGTGGCTGGATCGAACCTATGGCGGCCGAAGCGATGCATCGCGCCTTGCGGAACGATGACGGCGACATCTTGGTCTTCCTGCCCGGTGCGCGCGAGATCAGACGAACCGAACGTTTGATCGCCGAGCGCGTTGGCCCCGATATCATGATCGCGCCGCTCTATGGCGCGCTCGACGCCCGCGACCAGGATCGCGCGATCGAAAAAGCGCCACCTGGCAAGCGCAAGATCGTGCTCGCGACCTCGATCGCCGAAACCAGCCTGACCATCGAAGGCGTGCGCGTGGTGATCGATAGCGGCCTCGCGCGCGTGCCGCGTTACGATCCGGGCACGGGCCTCACGCGATTGGTCACCGAGCGCGCGTCGCGCGCCTCGGTCGATCAGCGGCGTGGCCGCGCCGGGCGGGTCGCGCCGGGTATTTGTTATCGGTTATGGGACGAAGCCGAGACGCGGGCGCTGCGGCTGTTCGCGACGCCGGAAATTCTGGAATCGGACCTTGCCGGGCTTATGCTCTCGCTGGCCGATTGGGGCGTCGCCGCGCCCGCGACATTGAAATGGCTCGACCTGCCGCCGTCCGGCGCCGTGGCCGAAGCGACCACTCTTCTTATGTCGCTCGAGGCGCTTGATGATACCGGCCGGCTGACCGCTCATGGCAAACGCCTCGCCGCTCTGCCTTTGCCACCCCGGCTTGCGCATATGATTTGCGCCGCATCCGAGCGCGGCGAGGGTGCGTTGGCCGCTCGTCTCGCTTTGGTGCTGAGCGAACGTGAGCTCGGCGGTAGCGATGTCGATATCCGCGAACGCCTGCGCCGCATCGCGCATGAGCGCGGCGATCGCGTCGCCAACGGGCTCAAGCTTGCCGCGCAATGGCAACGTCTTGCCGGCGGGCGCGACGAAGCAATCGACATCGGGCGCACCGGCGCGGTCCTCGCCCTCGCCTTCCCCGAGCGCGTCGCGAAGGCCCGCGCCGGAAGCGGTGGCGAGTTCCTGCTCGCCAATGGGCGCGGCGCGGCGGTCGAGCCGAGCGATCCATTGGCCCGCGCGCCCTTTCTCGCCATTGCCGAGCTTGCGGGCGAGGCCGCGCGCTCACGCATCCTGCTCGCGGCACCACTCGATGAAGGCGACATCGAACTGGATTTCGCCGCGCGTATCGAAACCAGCGACAACGTCGTGTTCGACCGAACCGCCCAGGCCGTCCGCGCCAAGCGCGTGCGCAAGCTCGGCGCCATCGTGTTGAGCGACGGCCAGATCAACGATGCGGATTCGGCACTGGTCGCCGCCGCCTTGCTCGATGGCGTGCGTGAGCTCGGGCTTGAGGCACTGCCCTGGCGTCAGGACGATTTATCGCTTCGCGCGCGGGCTACATTCTTGCGCAATCTTGATGGCGAGGCGTGGCCCGATTTGTCCGATCAAGCGTTGACGGCCACGCTCGACCATTGGCTTGGCCCGTTTTTGCATGGCAAACGGGCGTTTCGGGAGCTCTCGCCCGATGCGCTCCACCATGCGCTCGAAACCCTCATGCCATTCGACCAGCGCCGACGGCTGGATGCCATCGCGCCGACGCACATGGTGGCGCCGTCCGGCCTTCGCGTCGCGATCGACTATGAGGCGAATGGCGGCCCAGCCGTCGCCGTGCGCGTGCAGGAATTATTCGGCCTCGCCGCGCACCCGATGATCGTCGACGGACGTGTCGCGCTGGTGATCCACCTGCTATCGCCGGCGCGCCGGCCGGTGCAGGTGACGCGTGATCTCCTGGGATTCTGGCGCGGTTCCTACCGTGCCGTGCGTGGCGAGATGAAGGGCCGCTACCCGAAGCACCCCTGGCCCGAAGACCCGCTCGCCGCGACGCCACCCGCCAAACGACGCTGACCGACCCCTCAATCGCGGCGGGTCAACGCTCGGTCGAGAAACTCAAGACGGTCCTGGCCCCAGAAGATCACGCCATCGAGTACGTAGCTCGGCGCGCCGAACACCTGGACCGCGATCGCCTTATCGGTACCGGCCTGCAGGAGTGCCTTGATCTTATCGGTATCGGCGGCGGCGAAGAGCGGCGCGGGCTCCAAACCACGGACGCGGAGAATCTCACGCAGCGTATCGGCATCGGCGATATCCCGCTCCTCGGCCCATAACGCGCGCAGGATCGCGTGCGCCAGGCTCATTGCGTCATAGCCGGCCTCACGCGCCGCAATCACCAGTCGCGCCGCGAGATTGTCGTTCGCGGGAAAGAACTTTGGCCGTACATTCAGTGGCAGGCCGAGATGATCGCGCCAGCGCTGAAGCTCGACCAGGCGATAGGCTTGGCGCTGCGGCGCCCGCTTGGCCAAAGGCAGCCCGCCCGATTGCGCGAAGACCTGTCCAAAATCGACCGGCAACACCGCGACCGTGGCGCCGTGCAGGCGCACCATTTCGGTAAAGCGCGCCGAGCCCAAATAGGTCCAAGGCGAGTTGAGCGAGAAGTAATAGTCGATATGCGCCGCCATCCTGGCTCCCCCTTGGTTCGACGGTCAGACCGTGCGATCAACCATTACCTCTAACAGAACTGGCCCGGTTCCGGCGAGCGCTTCGTTGAAGCGGGCCTCGAACGCTTCGCCGGATTCGACCCGATGCGCGGTCACGCCGAAGCCGCGCGCAAGGGCCGTCGCATCGATCGAAGGCTCGCGGAAATCCATGCCGATGAAGCGATCATTGCCATGGAACAGCTTGAGCCGCTGTTTCAAAATTTTGTAGCCGCCATTGTTGGCGAGCACGAAGATGATCGGCAGCTTTTGGTTGGCGGCGGTCCAAAGCGCCTGGATGCTGTACATCGCGCTACCATCGCCGATCACCGCGACAACGCGGCGCCGTGGTTGCGCGATTTGGACACCGACCGCCGCCGCGATGCCCCAGCCAATGCCGCCGCTTGTATTGCCGAAATAACTATAGCGATCGCGATAGGGAAAATGAGCGGGCAGGTTCAGTGTGGTGGTGATGCCTTCATCGACCACGATGGCTTCCTTCGGTAATAGATCGCTCAGTCGCATCATCAACCATTCGGGATCGAGCGGCGTGCGCCCCGCCTTCGGCTCGAGGCTCTTGCGGCGCGCCACACGCTGGGCCGCCCAATTGCCATCCTCAAGCGCCTTCAAGGCGCCACCGCCCCGATGCGACATCAGGGGAATGAGCGCCTTCAGCGTTTCCTTCACATCGGCCCGTACGGCGAGCGCGGCGGCGTAGTTCTTGCCCATCTCCCAATCGCGCTGACCGATTTGCACGACCGTCATGCTGGGCGGCAAGGGGTCGAGCAGGCTCATGACCGACATGCGCAGCACGTCGGCGCCCAGACAGATCATCGTGTCATAGGGCGCCAGCAATTCGCGCACGCGCTTCTGATCGCGTGACAACATGCCCCTATAAGCGGGGTGCTCGGAGGGGAAATGCGCGCCATCGACCACGGTCTGTTGATAGACCGGCGCCCCCAGCACCTCGGCAAAGCGCGCGGCTTCGGCGAAGGCATCGCTCGCGACGATCTCGTGGCCGGCTATGATGACCGGGCGCTTGGCCGAACTCAATCGCATGGCCAAGCGCTTCAGGGTTTCATCCGAGGGCCGTGCCGCCGCCTCGACACGGGTTGCCGCACCGAGATCGATCGCGCCAAAGGCGTTCAATATGTCGCCCGGCAAAGAGATAAACACCGGCCCGGTCGGCGGCGTCTGCGCAATCTTCGCGGCGCGATGCACAATGCGCGGCAAATCCTCGAGCCGCGTGACCTCGGTCGCCCATTTCACCACCGGGCTCGCGATCGGCACCAGCGGCGCATAGAGCAAGGGCTCGGTCAGGCCATGGCCCTGCTCCTGCTGGCCGGCCGTGATGATCAGCGGCGTGCCCGAAAATTGCGCGGTGAAGAGCGCGCCGATCGCATTGCCGAGCCCGGGCGCGACATGGACATTGCATACCCCCAATCGACCCGAAGCCCGGGCATAGCCGTCGGCCATCGCCACCACGATCGATTCCTGCAGTCCCAACACGAAGCTGATTTCGGGTGCATCGGTTAGCGCATGCATGATCGGCAGCTCGGTCGTACCCGGATTGCCAAAAATTCGATCGACGCCCTCCTGTTTCAGCAGTTCGAGGAACGCACTGCGACCGCTGATGCTATTGGGCGACACGTCGTTGCTCATTGAATCCTCTGTGCGCTTTTCGATTTCGGGTCTGCCGCTTTTGTCCCGAGACCGCCGCGCAGCCTAGGCCAAATCGCGCCCGAACACAGGCGCTTCACGGTCCATCGGCGGCCACGATGTCGGGGATATAACACATAATGGACGTGATATATTATTATTTCCGTACGACTTCGCGGTGAATCATTGACTCCCGTATTTCTTGGTGTAAATAAGAGGTGTCAGCGGCCAGGCCGTGCCTGCCCTGGCGGTTTCCTCTTAGCAACCTTCAAGGCGTATCGGGCCGCCCAGAGCCACCTGCTGAGACCTCAAACAAGGCGTTTTGGCAATGCGTTACTTCCCGATCTTCGTCGATACACGGTGCGCTTCCGTGCTGGTGGTCGGCGGTGGAACGAAAGCCGCATCAAAGCTCCGTCTTTTGTTGAAGACTGAGGCACAAATTGAAGTAATTGCACCTGAAATCCTGCCGGAGATTGCTGCGTGGTCGGGCGCAGGACGGTTACGCTGGACCAGTCGTTCGGCGGTGACGAGCGACGTTGTCGGCCGACGCCTCGTATACGTCGCGGCCGAATCCTCGATCGACACGGTTGAATTGGCCGCTGCCGCCCGTGCGGTCGGTGCCCTGGTCAATGTGGTCGATGACCGCGAGGCGTCGGACATATTGACGCCGGCGATCGTTGACCGCGATCCCGTCGTGGTCGCGATCGGCACCGAAGGCACCGCGCCCTCGCTCGCTCGCGGCATCAAGGCCAATCTTGAAGCCGCGCTTTCGCCCCGGCTTGGCACTCTCGCCCGCATCGCCGCGAAGAACCGTCGGCTTGTCACGCCGAGCGGCCTGCGTCGCTTCTTTGGTGGCGCTGGCGAGCGCGCTTTGGTCGAAGCCGGCGATGCCAATGCCGAGCGCGCCTTGCTCGAAGAGACTGAAACGTGCGGCGCCGCGATCGGCCGGGTCGCGCTGGTCGGGGCCGGACCGGGCGATCCCGAACTTCTGACCTTGAAGGCGCGCAAGCGCCTCGATCAGGCCAATGTCGTGCTCTATGACCGGCTGGTCGCGCCGGCCATCCTCGAGTTCGCCCGGCGCGAGGCAAGGCTGATCGACGTCGGCAAGACGCCTTCGGGTCCGGCCTGGAGCCAGGCCGACATCAACGCCGCGATGATCGAGGCGGCACGCGGTGGCGGCTTGGTGGTGCGGCTCAAAAGCGGCGACCCGCTGGTGTTCGGCCGGGCCGATGAGGAGATCGACGCGCTCGAGGCCGCCGGCATCGCCTACGAAATCGTGCCCGGCATCTCGGCCGCCTTCGCCGCCGCAGCCGCCGGTGGCTTCTCGCTCACAAAGCGCGGGCGCAATCGCACGATTAGTTTCCTGACCGCTCATGACACCGAAGGCTTCGCCGAGCACGATTGGCGCGCACTGGCACGCCCCGGCGAAGCCTTCGCGATCTACATGGGGGTGCGCGGCGCGCGCTTCGCGCAAGGCCGTCTGCTGATTCACGGTGCCTCATCCGACACCCCGGTCAGCGTGATCGAGAACGCCAGTCGGCCGAATCAGAAGATCGCCTCCGGCACACTCGGCCGGCTCGCCAATCTGCTCAAGGACAATGGCATTGCCGGCCCGGCGATCATTTTCGTCGGCCTCGCGCCGCGTGCCGCGCTCGCCGCGCTCGACGAAACGGCCGAGGCCAAACTTCGGATTGGAGCCTGACCATGGCACGCTCCGAGGCATTTCATATTCTCACCGCGAACGACCTTTTGGCGGGCGACGCGGTATTCCTTGCTGAAGGCGGTTGGTCGCGCGATCACCGCCTGGCGCGCGTCGCCCGCACGCCCGATGAGGCCAAGGCGCTCGAAATCACCGGCGCCGCCGAGAAGGCCGCGCGCCGCATTGTCGATCCCTATCTGGTCGAGGTCTCGATCGACGCTAATGGCCTTCCGGTACCGGTGCGCTACCGCGAGCGCCTGCGCACGCTCGGGCCGTCGGTCAGGCTCGACCTCGGCAAACAAGCGGCGCTCCGCGCCAATTCACTGCTCTGAGGGCGCCGTCATGTATTGCTATGACGAATTCGATCAACAGTTCGTGCAAGACCGCGTCAATCAGTTTCGCGGCCAGGTCGAACGTCACCTTGCCGGCACGTTGAGCGAAGAAGAGTTCCGTCCGCTCCGCTTGATGAACGGGCTCTATTTGCAGCTGCACGCCTATATGCTGCGGGTCGCCATCCCCTATGGCACGCTGTCGGCGCGTCAAATGCGCGCTTTGGCCGATATCGCCGAAACCTATGACCGCGGCTATGGCCATTTCACCACGCGCCAGAACATTCAATACAACTGGCCGCGTCTGTACGACGTACCAGATATCCTTCAGGAATTGGCCGCGGTCGAAATGCACGCGATCCAAACTTCGGGCAATTGCATCCGCAATATCACGGCCGATCCGTTCTCGGGCGTCGCGGCCGATGAGGTCGAAGATCCACGGCCGACCGCCGAACTCCTTCGCCAATGGTCGAGCCTGCATCCTGAATTCAGCTTTCTGCCGCGCAAATTCAAGATCGCGGTGACCGGCTGCCAAGACGACCGCGCAGCGATCGCCGTTCACGATATCGGGCTTCGCATCGTGCGTAATGAAGCGGGCGACATCGGTTACGAAATTTGGGCCGGTGGCGGCCAGGGCCGCACGCCGATGATCGCGAAGAAGCTTCGCGCCTTCGTGCCGAAGAGCGCGCTGCTCGCCTATCTCGAAGCCATGATGCGCGTCTACAACCTCTATGGCCGGCGCGATAACAAATACAAGGCGCGGATCAAGATCCTGGTCCACGAGATCGGCATCGACGAGTATGCTCGGCGCGTCGAGAAAGAATTCACCGCGCTCGATCCGAATTCGATCGCGGCCGATGCCGAAGAGATCGCGCGCATCGAGGCCTATTTCGCGCCGCCCGCTTATGATCGCCTGCCGGCTCGCTCGGCGGCGCTTGACAACGCCAAGAAGAGCGATCCGGCCTTCGCCGCCTGGGTTGCCGTCAATGTCCGCGCGCACAAAGTGCCCGGCTACGCCATTGCCACGGTGTCGTTGAAACCGATCGGCGGTGTGCCGGGCGATGCGACCGCCGATCAAATGCGCTTGCTTGCCGATATCGCGGAGCGCTACGGCCTCGACGAATTGCGCGTCACGATCGAGCAAAACATCGTGCTGCCGCAGGTCAAACAGGACGATCTCTACGCGGTCTGGAAGCTGCTTGCCTCAGCCTACCTCGCGACCACCAATGCTGGCCTGATCACCGACATCGTCTCCTGCCCCGGGCTCGATTATTGCGCCCTGGCGACCGCGCGCTCGATTCCGGTGGCGCAGGCGATCTCGCGCCGCTTTGGTGACCCGGAGCGGCAACGCGAGATCGGCCCGCTCGCGATCAAGATTTCGGGCTGCATCAATGCGTGCGGCCATCACCATGTCGGCCATATCGGCATTCTCGGTCTCGAGAAGGCCGGCGAGGAATCCTATCAGATCACGCTCGGCGGCGATCCGAGCGAGAACGCTGCGCTCGGTGAGCGCCTCGGGCCTGGCCTCACGGCTGAACAGACCGTCGATACGATCGAGCGGCTGGTCGAGGTCTATTTGGCGAACCGGCTTTCGGGCGAAACCTTCGTCGCGGCCTACCGCCGGCTCGGCCATGACCGCTTCAAGGAGGCGCTCCATGCCGTTGCTTAGCCGCGCGGGCGAGATCATCGATGCTTGGCTCAGCCTCGACACCGACGCGGTTCCGACCGGCGAGCGCGATGTCATCTTGCCGCTCGCGCGTTTGGACGTCGACGGCACGGCGGTGCTCGCCGGCGGCCGG
>CAMDDO010000071.1 GCA_945892755.1 Rhizobium sp. Q54
TGAAATTCGGCATGCCGCCGGCGATGTGCACCTGCACGTCGACCGGCTCGGCCTCGATGCCGATCAGCGCGACCGTCGTGACGTGAGCGACCATGTTGATCCCGATAGCCCCGCGGCAATCATGGTCCGAACCAGGTGCCGCCGTCGAGGCCGGCCGCGCTCAAACTCAGGTGCGGTGCCCCTTTAAGCCGGTGCCCTGATAATAGACTTGGCGCTGTTGTTCCTCGGCCCGAAGGTGGAAGGCGACCGCCACGGGGTCGAAATCGCGCGTCGGCACCGGCTCGTGCGTGAAATGGCCGAAGCGATCGGTGCCGCGCACGAGTGCCGCGCTGTCCCATGCGGCGACGGTTTGGCGCGTCTCGGGCGGGATGTAGCGCAGCACGATCGCGATGCGGCGGTCATCGCTTTGATTGGGCGGCGAGCTGTGCGCGATGCCAAAGGCGAAAACCGCCGCCTCGCCGGTTTCGAGCGTGATATCGACGGCCTTCGCTTCATCGACCGTAACCGCGATCTCCTGGCCGCGCGTCAGCATGTTGTCGGCATGGAAGGTGTCGACATGGGGCAGGGTCGGGCCGCGATGGCTGCCCGGGATCAGGCGCATGCAACCGCTCGCACGCGTGGCGGGCGACAGCGCGATCCAGACGCTCACGAGCTTTCTGGTATCGAGGCCCCAATAATTATTGTCCTGGTGCCACGAGACGAAATTCGGCGTGCGCGGCTCCTTGATGAACCAATTGGTGTTCCAGCACAGAATGTCGGGCCCGATCAGGTCCTCGACCAGATCGAGGACCTCGGGCGCACGAACGAGGTCGGCGAGCCACTTGAACAACAAATGGCTCTTGAAGCGGTAGGCGCCCTTGAGCGCGCCGCCATGGGCGGCCTCGAAGGCCTCGAGCTGTCGCCGGTAGCCGGCCGCATCGGCCGCGCTAAGCAGGCGGCGCGGAAAGATCACGCCATCCTGGTCGTAGCGCGCGATCAAATCGGCCGTCAGGCGCTTGGACATGGCGATCTCCCTCAGACGAAAAGCCGCCTGTTGATCTTCAGCCCGTGATCGCGGCAATAGCTAGTGTAGTGATTGATCATCCAGAACACGTCGAGCACAAGCGTCAGATTGTCGGCCTCGTCGAAGAATTCGAGCGCGCCCTGGATGCGGAAATAGGTCTTCATCCCAGGCTCGGCGACCAAGGTATGAATCACGCCCGGGCTCTCATGGATGAAGCTGCCCGGCCGCGCCACCCAATCATATTCCAAATAGCGCCACCTGCCTTCGAGCACCAGCCCATCGACCGGGCCGCGATGGCGATGTCGGCCGATCATGCCGCCCTCCGGTACGGCGGTGATGTTGGTGAAGGCGTTGTTGCGCACGTCGAAACTCAAATGGCGCACAAAGACACCGGGGAAGATCGGCAGCATCAGCCCGTCATCGCCATCGGGTGCGATGTGCACGTCGGGCTGGCCAAAAGCCCGCGTGACGCGCTCGACCTCCGCGCTGCCGAACGCCGCCGAAGGGCCTTGCGTCGCCGTCATGATCCACGCTCCGATCCCGCTTCGCCGTCTCGCGGTCCTAGACGGCGGTGATTCTCCCCGTAGGATAGGCCACACTCAAGGTCGAAACGTCGCTCAACCGCCGATTGCCCCGGCCCTGGTTCGAACACGACCGATGCAAATCATCGACACCGCGGTGCTTGTCGGCCCGAATCTCCATGGGCCGCGGCCTGTGATCAATCTGGTGATCGACGCCGGCCCGCTCGATGGCTGGACGGTGGCTCGTTTGGACCCGAGCGCGCTCGACAGGTTGCGTGCCATGCTGCCCGCTTTGGCGCCCGACGCCACCCTGCCCGAGCGCCCGCTGCCCGAGTTCATGGCCCCGCTCACAATGGCGCTTCAGGCGGCGGCAGGCACACAGGAGAGCTTCTGCACGGGCCAGCCACTCGGCCCGCGCGGCCGCTATTTGATTTCCCTTGGCTATGAAACGGCGAGAGTCGGCTTGCAGGCGGGCAAGATCGCGCTGGCGCTGATCCGCTGGTCCTTGCGCGCCGACGAACCCGAACCGATCGCCGCCCTCAGATTGACGATCGACCCGACCGCCCTGATCGAAGGGTTCGTGCGCGACGCCCGAGCATGGAACCTGGACCAGACCACGGCAGCCCTGGTCTCGGAGGCCGCGCGACGTGGCATTCCCTGGTTTCGTCCGTTGGACAGGTTTGGCCTCGTCCAGTTTGGCCATGGCGCCAAACAGGCTCGTATTCTCGAGACCGTGACCGATCGTTCGTCCGTCCTCGCAGGAACCTTCGCGCGCAGCAAGGCGCGCACCAATCGCGCGCTCGGGCTCGTCCATCTCCCGACCACGCAGCAAATGGTTGCCGGCTCCGAGCATGACGCGATTCGAGCGGCGGAAAAGCTGGGCTATCCCGTGGTCGTCAAGCCCGACGATCGGGGCAAGGGCCTCGGCGTGACGGTCGGGTTGCGCGACGCCGCGTCGGTCGTCCGCGCCTTCCGTAAAGCCCAAAAGGCCAGCAGAACCGTTCTGGTCGAGGCGTTGGTGCCGGGCGATGACCATCGCATGCTGGTGGTCAAGGGCAGCCTGGTCGCGGTCGCCAAGCGGTTGCCGGCGCGGGTGATCGGCGATGGTCGGCGATCGATCGCCGAGCTGGTCGATGAGATCAACCGCGACCCCCGACGCGGTATCGGCTTTGCCAAGGTCCTCGTCCGCCTCGAACTCGACGGCGAGGCCGACCGCTTGCTCGCCGAGGTCGGATTGACTCGGCTGAGCATTCCCGGTTCCGGGCAGGTTGTCCTGCTGCGCGGCACCGCGAACATCTCGACCGGCGGCAGCGCGATCGATATGACGCGCCAGACCCATGTCGACAATCGGCTGGCGGCGGAGCGCGCGGCGCGCGTGCTCGGGCTCGACATCGCGGGCGTCGATTTCATCACGCCCGATATCAGCCGGTCATGGCGCGAGGTCGGCGGTGCGATCTGCGAGGTCAACCAGTCGCCGAGCCTCCGTCCGCACTGGGCGTCGGAAGGCTCGCCCGAAACCACCGGCCGAGTCATGGACGCGATCGTGCCGCGCGGCGGCGACGCGCGAATCCCGATCGCCGCGATCACCGGCACAAGCGGCAAGACAACCACGACTCTCCTGCTCGGCCATATCCTCGGCTTGAATGGCCGCGTGGTTGGCACCGCGACCGGCGATGGCGTCGGAATCGGCCATGAGCGGGTTGCAGAGGGTGATTTCGCCGGCGTCGATGGTTGCCGAATCCTGTTCTACGACCCGCTGGTCGAGACCGCCGTGATCGGTTTGGCGCCGCGCGATCTCATCCGGCACGGACTCTTCTTTGATTGGTGCGACGTTGCCGCCGTGCTCAATGTTGACGCCGGCCCTGTCGACGTCGGCGGCGTCACGATCGACAACACGGCGAAGGCAGGGCGCCTGCTGGCCTCGACCGCACGGCGCATGGTGGTGCTGAACGCCGACGATCCGCTCTGCGTCGCGATGGCGCCGGGGCTCGAGGCCGAGCGTCTCTGCTATGTCTCGCTCGATCCGGCGAGCCCCTTGATCGCGGCTCACGTCGCGGCAGGCAGGCCCGCCCTCTGGCTCGACGGGCCGGAGGCCGGCGCCACGATCCTCGTGCACGATGGGCAGGGCACCCAGGCCCTGATGCCGCTAGGGGCGATCCCGATCGCGCGCCTAGGCCTCGCGCGCGACAATATCGAGTACGCTCTGGTCGCGGCCGCTCTCGCCCTTGGTCTCGGCGCGTCGTTCGACGAGATTCGGCGCGGTCTCGGCTCGTTCTCCGGCGCCTACGCGTAAGCCGGCCCACGGTTTGGCAGCCGTCGTCCGTCGGGCTAACCCCTCTTATGGTTCTTGCGCCGGCTCTCGATGGCGTCCCACACTTTCGCCGCGAGGTTGGTGCCATCGAAGCGCGCGATCTCTTGAATGCCGGTCGGCGAGGTGACGTTGATCTCGGTCAAATAATCGCCGATCACGTCGATACCGACGAAGACGAGCCCGCGCGATTTGAGCGCGGGGCCGATCGCCGCGCAAATGTCGCGGTCGCGCTGGGTCAGCTTGGCCGGGATCGCAGTGGCGCCGACATGGAGATTGGCGCGCGCCTCGCCGGCCGGCGGCACGCGCGAGACCGCGCCGAGCGGCTCGCCATCGACCAGGATGATGCGCTTGTCGCCTTGGCGCACAGCCGGAACATAGCGCTGCACGATGATCGGCTCGCGCGAGCGGCTGGTGAACATCTCGATCAGCGCGTTCAGGTTCTCGTCGTCCGGCGCGATGTGAAACACGCCGGCGCCGCCATTGCCGAACAGGGGCTTGACCACGATGTCCTTGTGGACGCCGCGGAACTCGCGAATCAGTGTGGGATCCGAGGTGATCAGGGTCGGTGGCATCAGCTCGGCGAAGTGCGTGACGTAAAGCTTCTCGGGCGCGTTCCTGACATGGACCGGATCGTTGATCACCAGCGTGGTGCGCTTGACGTGTTCCAGCAGGTGCGTCGCGGTGATGTAGGCCATGTCGAACGGCGGGTCCTGGCGCATCAGGATCACGTCGAAGGTTTCGAGCTCGATCACGCGCGCCTCGCCGAGCGTGAAGTGATCGCCCTTGACCCGGCGCACTTCGAGCGGTTGCGCGCGCGCCACCACGCGGCCTTCGCGCAAGGCCAAGGCGCTCGGCAAATAGTGATAAAGCAGATGCCCGCGCGCCGTCGCCTCGAGCGCCAGCGCGAAGGTCGAATCGGCGTCGATGTTGACGGACTCCATGGGGTCCATCTGAATGGCGACCGCGAGGCTCATCTCAGTTCAGGCTCCCCTTCAGGCGCTTCAAGAGCGCCGCAGCCTTTTCCGCCTCTTTGGCCTCCGGCGCAAGCGTCAGAAACGTTTCGAGCGCGCTCATCGCACGCCTGATGTTGCCGACATGAGCCTCGACCATGCCGAGTTCGCGCCACGCATCGGCCGCCGCCGGCGCGATCAACGTCATGCGTTTCAGAATCGTCGCCGCGCGCGCCGGATCGTTGCTCTGCAGCGCGCGGGTCTTGAGATTGTTCTGAAGCCTTAGCAGCACGTCGCGATTTGAGATCGCGGCGTAATGGCGCGGCTCAAGCTCGGCCGCCGCGCCCTGAAACTGCTTCAGAAGATCGCGCAAATGGCCGGCCTCGAGCGGTTGACCGGCGTGGAACGGGTCGACGATCAGGCGGCGGGCCTCGAAGTCGAGCCGCACCAGGAAGTGACCGGGAAAGGCGAGGCCGGCGATCGGCCAGCCCTGGGCATGAGCGACATGGATGTAAATGATACCGAGGCTGACCGGCAGGCCGGCGCGCCGATCGATCACGCGGAGCAGATTCGCGTTGTCGGGGTCGTCATAGCTGACCGTGTCGCCGGCATAGCCGAAGCGACGGTAGAGCACATCGTTAAGGCATCGAGCCCGCGCCTCGATCCGCTCGACGTCGGCCCCGATCGCCTCGGCGACCGAGCGGCAAAGCGCCGCGAGATGGACGCGATAGGGAATCAAATCGATCGAAGGACGATCGAGCGCGCCGAGCAAAAGCGCCGCTTCGGCGAGTTCGATTTCTTCGTCGGGCTGCTGGCCGATCTTGACGAGCGCCGCCTCGATCGCCGCAGCGCCGCTCACGGCTTCTTCACCCGCGACTTATCACCCTTGGTCACGACGTGACTGACCACCTCGACCACGTCGGGCACGTCGCGCGCCAGCGCGATCACCTTGTCGATCTCCTTCTGGTCTTGCGCGATGCCCATGAGATAGATCGTGCCGTTCACCGTCTCGACGCTGTAGTTGATCGACTGCACATCCGCCGCGAGCAGCATTTTCGTCTTGAGCTGGGTGGAGATCCAGGTGTCCTTGGCGTAATCGACGATGCCGCCCTGGTCGGTCACCTGGATCTCGTTGATCACCTCGCGCACGCCGGCGGCGCGCCATGTGAGCTGCGTAGCTTTGATGCGTTGGTCGGGCTGCTCGACCGCACCCTTCAGCAGCACGCGACCCTCGACCACGCTGAAACTGACGCTGTTGTAGAGGCCGAAACTCTCATCGAGGAACAGTTTGTTCAGCGTGGTGCGGATGGTCAGATCGTCGACCGCGTCGCCGACCGAGCGCTCTTGTGCGGCCACCGTGGCGCCGGTCGCCGCCGCGCCGACCGCCGCGCCGACGCAACCGCCAAGCGCGAGCACAAGCGCGATCGGCAGGACCAAGCGAATCGGGATGGGATCAAGAGCGCGGATCGAGATGTAGGAACGTCGCCATTCTATCATTGCCTGCTCCGTTTGACCGTCACCGTTGGTCCGGGCGCCAGGCATCCTTGAGGTGACGCGGCAGGCGCCACGGGCTCAGGACCATGACGTCGAATCGTGGCGAAACTTTGCTCCATTCGGGATGCGCCGACAAGAACGCTGCGGTCGCTCGCTCGATGCGCCGTCGCTTGTGCCCGCCGATCGAATCAAGCGCCGCCTCGAAATTCAGGCGCGCCTTGACCTCGACAATGGCGAGCGTCGCGCCGCGCGCGGCGATCAAATCGATTTCGCCGACCGGCACGCGATAGCGCCGTTCGAGTACGCGCCAGCCGAAGCATTGCAGCCAGAGCGCCGCGAGCGCTTCGGCGCGCACGCCCCACCGCTCGGCACGAACGCGATCAGCCTTCGTCATCGGCGCCACGCGAAAGCTTGAGGGCACGAGCATAGAGCGTGCGTCGCGGCAGCCCGGTTTCCGCCGCGAGCGCCGCCGCGGCTTCGCGCACGCTCGAGCTCTTGAGCAAGGTGCCGAGCCGCGCGTCGATCGTCTCGTCGGTTGGCGTCGCGCTGCTCTTGCCAGGTGGGCCAATCACGACCACGAGTTCTCCTCTCGGTGCGCCGGCTTCGGCATAATAAGCGGCGAGGTCGGTCAGGCTGCCGCGCCGAACCTCCTCATAGCGCTTGGTCAGCTCGCGCGCGACCGCCGCCATGCGCGGCCCAAGCACGCGCGCCATGTCGGCCAGGCTTTCTGCCAAACGATGCGGTGCCTCAAGTACGATCAGCGTCGCTTTGATCGCCGTCAGTTCGGCCAGCGTCGTGCGCCGCGCCGCGCCCCGGTTGGGCAGGAAGCCAATGAAGAGAAAGCGATCGCTCGGCAGACCAGAGAGCGTCAACGCGGCCAGCACGGCGCTTGGGCCCGGGCAGGTCGAGACCGCAATGCCGGCCTCGATCGCGTCGAGCACGAGTTTGTAGCCGGGGTCGGAGACGAGCGGCGTGCCGGCGTCGGAGACCAGCGCAATGCGCCCGCCGGCTTTCAGTTTTTCGATCAGGCCCGGGCGCGCGCGTTCGGCATTGTGTTCGTGATAGGGCGTGGTCCGTGTCGAAATGCCGTGACGGGCCAGTAGCACGCCGGTGGTACGCGTGTCTTCGCAGGCGATCAGATCGACCTGCTGCAGGGTTTCGATCGCGCGCAACGTAATGTCGCCCAGATTGCCGATCGGTGTCGCGACCAGATAGAGGCCGGCATCGAGGCGCGAGTCAGGTTTACTTCGCGGCCCGCCGTCTCTACCCTCTGCCTGGTTCTCAGCGCTTCGAGGCATGACTCACCGGCCGCCCCAATTCGATTTGCACATGGTTCCTCGGCACCTTTCCCGCGCCTTTTCCAGCCTCGATCGCGCGCGTCGCGTCAGGCTCGCGAGCGTGCTTGCGCTCGGGCTGCTGCTGGCTGCGTGCACCCAGGCGAGCGTACCAACCCAAGCGCCGCCCGACCAACAGAACAACGTCGACGCCGAACCGCCGCCGCCGGTGCCCGCAGCCGCGCCGGCGCCTGCGGTCGTTGCGGAACCGGTCCCCGAGCAGGCGGTCGCCGCGTTGCCGCCAACGGAACCAGCCATGGCGGGAGCCATTCTCGGGCGCGCCGACGCGGTGCGCGTCGGGCTTTTGGTACCGCTATCGGGCAGCCACAAAGCGGAGGGCCGTGCGCTTCTCGATGCCGCCCAGATGGCCCTGTTCGACGCCGGCGATGATCGCTTCACCTTGATGCCGGCCGATACAGGCGGCAACGCCGATGGCGCGGCAAGCGCCGCGGCCCGACTGATCGGGTCCGGGGCAAGCCTCTTGCTCGGCCCCCTGTTGGGCGAGGAGGCGCAGGCGGCAGCCCCGGTCGCCAGGGCGCGCGGCATCAATATGCTGGCCTTTTCGAACAACCCAAACGCCGCGAGCGAGGGCGTCTATTTGCTCGGTCACATGGCGAGCCAGGAGGTCACGCGGCTGATCAACCATGCTCGCCTCAATGGTCGCCAACGGTTCGCCGTGTTGGCGCCGTCCGACGGCTATGGCCGGCTGGTCGCCGGTCTGGTTCGCGAATCGGTGGCGCGCGAGGGTGCCGAACTGGGCCCGATCCTTTTCTATTCGCCCAGCCCCGGGTCCGAGGAAATCGAGCAGGTGGTCCGGGCACTGGCGCAGAGCGGGCCGTTCGATGCGCTGGTGCTGCCTGATGGCGGCCTCCGTTTGCTACGCGTTCTGCCGCAGCTCGCGGTCAAGGAGTTCTTAGCGCCCAAGATCAAGCTGCTCGGCACCGGATTGTGGGACGACCCGAGCCTGCACACCGAACCGGCGCTGCTCGGCGGCTGGTATGTCAGCGCGCAACCCGAGGGCCGCGCCGCCTTCCGTCAGCGCTTCAAGGACGCCTATGGCCATGAGCCGCATCGCCTCGCGCCGCTCGGCTACGATGCCGCGGCGCTCTCGGTCCTCTTGGCGCAATCGGCCTCGGGGCCGGATTTCAGCGCCAAGGCCCTGCTCGATCAGCGCGGCTTCTTCGGCACCGACGGTATTTTCCGCTTCTCGCCCGATGGCACGGCGGAGCGCGGCCTCGCCGTCATCGAGATCGGCGCCGCCGGCTCGCTCCAGGTTGCCGACCCCGCGCCGCAGCGCTTCCCAAGCGCGGCAAGCGCCGGGAGCACGACGCCGCAGAGCGGCACGGACGCGGCGCCGCCGGCTTCTGGCTCAGGCCAATAGGGCGCCGGTCAGCGCGTTGAGCACCGCCCGCCCGCGTCGGGTCGCGCGCAGGTAAACGCCATCCTCGCTCAAGAAGCCGGCCTCGATGTACCGGGCGCGCGTCCCGGCCGGGGCGAGCGCATCTAGCTCGATCCCGGTGCGGCACCCGAGCGAGCGAAGATCCAAACCCTCGTTCAGGCGAAGCGACATCATCAACATCTCTTCGGCGCGCTCGCGCGCGCTCAAATCGGTCAGCTCCGCGCTGCCGTCGCCGGTCTGTTCGACTGAATCGAGCCAGGTTTCCGGCTTGGCGTGGCGGCGCGTCGCGACCGCGCGGCCATCGGCAAGCACCAAGCGGCCATGCGCGCCCGGGCCGATGCCGGCATAATCCTGATAGCGCCAATAAGCGAGGTTGTGCCGGGATTCATCGCCCGCGGCGGCATGGTTCGACACCTCGTAGGCGGGCAGACCGGCCGCGTCCATGAGCTCCTGGGTGAGCTCGAAGAGGGCCAGCGCGTCATCTTCGCCGGGCGGAGCGAAAGCGCCATCGCGCACCAGCGCGTGGAATGGTGTGCCCTTCTCGATGGTCAGCTGATAGAGCGAAAGATGGCCGCGCGCGAGCGACAGCGCCTGGGCCAGCTCCGCGCGCCATTCGCCCTCGCTTTGGCTCGGGCGGGCATAGATCAGGTCGAACGAGACACGCTGGAAAAGGTTTTGCGCCAGTTCGACCGCCGCAATGGCTTCGCGCGCGCCGTGCTGGCGGCCGAGAAAGCGCAGCGCGGCGTCATTCAGCGCCTGCACGCCGAGCGAGACCCGGTTGACACCGGCGGCGCGAAACGCGGCGAGCCGACCAGCCTCGACCGAGGTCGGGTTGGCCTCGAGCGTGACCTCGAGATCGTCGCTCGACTGGAATCGGTGGCGCGCCGCGTCGATCACGGCGGCCACGGTCTCCGGCGGCATCAGCGAGGGTGTCCCGCCGCCAAAAAAAATCGTCTCGAGCCGGCGTGGCCCGAGCGAATTCGCAGTCGCCTCAAGCTCGGCCAATAGCGCGCCGCGCCAGCGCGCCTGATCGACGCTCTCGCGCACATGACTGTTGAAGTCGCAATAGGGGCATTTCGAGCGACAGAACGGCCAATGGATGTAAAGCGAGAGCGGTTCAAGCGCGGCGGTCAAAGCACGCCTCGATCAAAAGGGCGAAGGCACGCGCGCGATGGCTGATCGCGTGCTTCGCCTTGGGCGCCATCTCGCCGAAGCTGATGCCATGGCCGTCGGCGATGAAAATCGGATCATAGCCAAAGCCTCGATCGCCGCGTGGCGGAAAGACCAGACGGCCATGAACGATCCCTTCGAAACTCTCGCAATGGCCATCGGGCCAGGCGAGCGCAAGCGCACAAACGAAATGGGCCTTCTGGCCGCTCGGCTCAAGACCGCGCGCGGTCAATTCACGCTCGACTCTTTTCATCGCGACGCCGAAGTCCTTGCCGGGCCCGGCCCAGCGCGCGGAATAGAGGCCGGGCGCGCCGTCCAACGCCGGGACGACAAGGCCCGAATCGTCCGATAACGCCGGCAGGCCCGCGCCAAGGGTGGAGGCCCGCGCCTTCAGCTCGGCATTGGCGATGAAGGTGGCCCCGGTCTCCTCCGGCTCGGGCAGGCCGAGCACGCCGGCCGCGATCACCTCGACGTCAAAAGGCGAGAGCAAATCAGCGATCTCGCGTACTTTGCCGGGGTTGTGGCTCGCGATGACGAGCCGGGCGCCCTCGAAATGACGGCCCAAGGCTTGCCTATGGCTCGAGCTTGAGCGTCTTGCGTTGGAGGGCGGTGAGCTCCGCGACGCCATGGCGCGCGAGCTTCAAAAGGCTCATGAGCTGGGCCTGGGAAAACGGCGTGCGCTCCGCCGTACCCTGAATCTCGACGATCCCGCCATTGCGGGTGAGCACGAAATTGGCGTCGGCCTCGGCTGTCGAATCCTCGGCGTAGTCGAGATCGAGCACGGCTTCGCCCTCAACCAGACCGCACGATACGGCGGCGACCTGGTCGGTGAACGGCAAAGCTGCGATCTGGCCGTTCTGAAGCAGTTTCTCGACCGCCAAATGAAGCGCCACATAGGCGCCGCTGATCGCCGCGGTGCGTGTGCCGCCATCGGCCTGGATGACATCGCAATCGAGAATGATCTGACGCTCGCCGAGGATGCTCATATTGGTCACCGCGCGGAGCGAACGGCCGATCAGGCGCTGGATCTCCTGGGTGCGGCCGCCCTGGCGGCCGCGCGCCGCCTCGCGGTCACTGCGCGAGCCGGTCGAGCGCGGCAGCATGCCATATTCCGCCGTGACCCAGCCGCGCCCGGAATTGCGCAGGAACGGCGGTACGCGTTCCTCCACGCTCGCGGTGCATAACACCCGCGTATCGCCGAAACCGACGAGGCAGGAGCCCTCGGCGTGCTTATTCACGCCGATTTCGAGGCTGACCGGACGCATTTCGTCGTCGCGCCGTCCTGAGGGACGCATGGAGGTATCCTTTTGCCTGTTCGGGCCATGCTCTGTACCCGCCCGGCCGACGGCCCGCAACATTGACGCGCCGGGGGGCCCTTACTACATTCCATCTATATCCCGCACCAGCGGCATGAGCCGTTGATCTGGCGTGAACTCCAGCTGAAAATTGATGGTTCAAGACCTCAACGATCGTTCCCGCGACGTGCTTCGACGGCTCGTCGAAGCTTATATGGAGACCGGCCAACCGGTTGGCTCGCGCACGCTGTCGCGCAAGCTGACCGTGCCGCTCTCCCCGGCCACGATCCGGAATGTCATGGCCGATCTCGAGGATGCCGGGCTGCTCTATGCGCCGCATACCTCGGCCGGCCGGCTACCGACGCAGCTTGGGCTCCGTTTGTTCGTCGACGGCCTGATCGAGCTCGGCGCTTTGACCGAGTCCGAGCGTGCCAGCATCGACGGCAAGTGCCAGGCGGCCGGGCGCACACTGGATGAGCTTTTGACCGAGGCGAGCGAAACACTCTCCGGCCTGTCGCGCTGCGCCAGCCTCGTTCTGGCGCCGAAGACCGATCTGCCCTTCCGCCAGGTTGAATTCGTCAGCCTTGGCCCGGGCCGCGCCCTCGTCGTCATGGTGATGGAAAGCGGCATTGTCGAGAACCGGATGATCGACGTGCCGCCCGGCATGACCCAGTCGCATCTGATCGAGGCGACCAATTTCCTCAACGCACGACTCGCCGGCCGAACGGTGGCGGACGCGATCGTCGAAATCCGGCGCGACCTTGACAGTCAGCGCGCGCAACTCGATTCGCTCGCCGCCAAGGTTGTCGAGGCCGGCATCGCGACTTGGGCCGGGCAGGACCGCTCTGGTGCGCTCATCGTGCGCGGCGAGGCCAATCTGCTCGACGATGTCACGGCGGTCGAGGATCTCGAGCGCATTCGGGCACTTTACGAAACGCTCGAAGCGCGTGTGGGCTTGGTCACCTTGCTCGAAAGCGCGCGTGAGGCCGAGGGTGTGAAGATCTTCATCGGGGCCGAAAGCAAGCTGTTCGGCAATACCGAGTGCTCGCTGGTGGTCGCCCCGTTTCGAGGCAATGGCACGAGATTCATTGGCGCGATCGGCGTCGTGGGCCCGACGCGCCTCAACTACGCTCGTATTATTCCTATGGTCAGCCACACCGCCGAGGTCATCGGCCGGCTGTTGAGCTGAGTGGCCCTATCGCCCAACCCATGACTGTTTTCTAGAGGACGCCATGACCGACGATCCACGCGCGAGCGGGGACGAATCGTCCCCGGCCAATGACGACCAGTCCGCTCCCGCCGAAGCTTTGCCCGGGGCCGCTTCTGGGCCGGACGACTTGGCTCAGGAAATCGCCAATTTGAAGGATCAGCTCCTGCGCACGCTGGCCGAGCTCGAAAATACCCGTCGGCGCGCGCGCCGCGAGGTCGAGGATGCCTCCAAGTTCGCGATCGCCGGCTTTGCGCGCGAGACTCTGAGCGTCGCCGACAATCTGGCGCGCGCGCTCGGCAGCGTGCCAGCCGACGTGCTTGGCGCCGACGAGCGGCTCGCTGCGCTGCATCAGGGCGTCGACATGACCGCGCGCGAACTCGCCGCCGTCTTCGAACGCCAGGGCATCAAGCGGGTCGACCCCATGGGCGAGCGATTTGATCCCAATTTGCATCAAGCCATGCTCGAGGTGCCGAGCGACGATCAGCCGCCGGGCACGGTGGTGCAGGTCCTCCAGGCCGGCTACACCGTTGCCGGCCGGCTGCTTCGCCCCGCGCTGGTCGCGGTCGCCAAGGCGGCGTCCGCGAGCGAGGGAGCCGGCGCCGAGGCACGTGGCGGGCGGCTGGATACCGAGGTTTGAGGCGGGCGTCGGCCGGCATATGTCATGGCGTTGCGGTTTGGTGCAGGGATCACCTTGCGGGGGGCGAATCCGCTCCCATATAACGCCACGGACACGGAATCGCGTGGTTAAGCGTGCGTCAACCCATTGGGGGCTGGAGCGGTGCCGTTTCGGGCCAATCCAAGCCTGCCGGAAGGTCTAGAAGGTAGAGTGAAATGAGCAAAATCATCGGGATCGATCTCGGTACCACGAACTCCTGCGTCGCGGTGATGGAGGGCAAGACGTCCCGGGTCATCGAGAACGCCGAGGGCATGCGCACCACACCCTCGATTGTCGCCTTCGCCCAGGATGGCGAGCGGCTGGTCGGCCAGTCGGCCAAGCGCCAGGCGGTGACCAACCCGGAAAACACCGTCTTCGCGATCAAGCGGTTGATCGGGCGTACCTTCAAGGACCCGATGACGCAAAAGGACATCAAGATGGTGCCCTATCGCATCGCCCAGAACTCGAATGGGGATGCCTGGGTCAATGTGCGCGGTCAGGATTATTCGCCGAGCCAGATCTCGGCCTTCACGCTGATGAAGATGAAGGAGACCGCCGAAGCCTTCCTCGGCGAGTCGGTCGAAAAGGCCGTCATCACCGTGCCCGCCTATTTCAACGACGCGCAGCGCCAGGCGACCAAGGACGCCGGTCAGATCGCCGGCCTTGAAGTGGTGCGCATCATCAATGAGCCGACCGCGGCGGCGCTCGCCTATGGCATGGACAAGAAGAAGGCCGGCACGATCGCGGTCTATGACCTCGGCGGCGGCACGTTCGACGTTTCCGTGCTCGAGATTGGCGACGGCGTGTTCGAGGTGAAGTCGACCAATGGCGATACCTTCCTTGGCGGCGAAGACTTCGACATGCGTCTGCTCAACTACCTCGCCGATGAGTTCAAGAAGGAAACCGGCATCGATCTGCGCGGCGATCGGCTTGCGCTTCAGCGCCTGAAAGAGGCTGCCGAAAAGGCCAAGATCGAGCTGTCGAGCGCGGTGCAGACCGAAATCAATCTGCCGTTCATCACGGCGGACCAGACCGGGCCCAAGCACATCAACATGAAGCTGACCCGCTCCAAGCTCGAGGCGCTGGTCGACGACCTGGTGCAGAAGACGATCGAGCCGTGCAAGGCCGCCCTCAAGGATGCCGGGCTGAGCGCCGGCGAGATCGACGAAGTGATTTTGGTCGGCGGCATGACGCGCATGCCGAAAATCATCGAGACCGTGAAGACCTTCTTCGGGCGCGAACCGCACAAGGGCGTCAATCCAGACGAAGTGGTGGCGATCGGCGCGGCGATTCAGGCCGGCGTGCTGCAAGGCGACGTCAAGGACGTGCTGCTCTTGGACGTCACGCCGCTCTCGCTCGGCATCGAGACCTTGGGCGGCGTGTTCACCCGCCTGATCGAGCGCAACACCACGATCCCGACCAAGAAGAGCCAGGTGTTCTCGACCGCCGAGGACGGCCAGACCGCGGTCACCATTCGCGTCTTCCAGGGCGAGCGCGAGATGGCGTCGGATAACAAGATGCTCGGTCAGTTCGATCTCATGGGTATTCCGCCTGCGCAGCGCGGCGTGCCTCAAATCGAGGTCACGTTCGATATTGACGCCAACGGCATCGTCAGCGTTTCGGCCAAGGACAAGGCGACCGCGAAGGAACAGCAGATCCGCATTCAGGCCTCGGGTGGTCTGTCGGATGACGACATCAAGCGCATGGTCAAGGATGCCGAGGCCCATGCCGCGGACGACAAAAAGCGTAAGGAAGTGGTCGAAGCGCGCAATCACGGCGAGGCCATGGCGCATTCGGCCGAGCGGAACCTGAAAGAGCATGGCGACAAAGTCGGCGCGGCCGAACGCGGTCAGATCGAGGGCGATATTCAGGCGTTGCGCGAGGCGATGAAGGGCGAGAGTGTCGAGGCGATCAAGTCGAAGACCGAGCAGCTCGCGCAGTCCGCCATGAAGCTTGGCGAAGCGGTTTACAAGGCAAGCCAGGCCGAGGGTGGCGCCCAGGCCGCGAGTGGTGAGAGCGCGTCGGGTGCCGCCGAGACCAAGACGGACGAGGGCGTCGTCGATGCCCAGTTCGAAGAGGTCAAGGACGACGAAAAGAAAAAGGGCGCCCGCTAGCACGGACAGCCATTCCCTTGACCGGAACCGGGCTTTGGGCGGCCATGCCGAATCGTGCGCCTTGGCGCGCGAGCCGGGCCGTCGGGCCTGATTCCAGGGCCCGGTAGGGTCGGAGACGCGGACTGATGGCCAGCAAGGACTATTACGAGCGGCTCGGTGTTTCGCGCGATGCTGGCCTTGACGACATCAAGAAGGCGTTCCGCAAGCTCGCCATGCAATTTCACCCGGATCGCAATCCGGGCGATAAAGCTGCCGAACAGCACTTCAAGGATGCTAACGAGGCCTATGCGGTGCTGTCGGACAAGGACAAGCGCGCGCAATACGATCAGATGGGTCACGCCGCATTCGAGGCTGGGGCGTCGGGCGGCGCCGGCTTTAGCGGCGATTTCCGTTCGAGCTTCGCCGATGTATTCGACGATCTGTTCGGCGAGTTCATGGGTCAGCGGCGCGGCGGGCGGCGCGGTCCGGCGCGCGGCGCGGATCTGCGTTACAATCTCGATATCTCGCTCGAGGAAGCCTATGCCGGAAAAAAAGTGCGCATTCGCGTGCCGGCTTCGGTCGCCTGCGAGCCGTGCAAGGGCAGTGGCGCCAAGGCCGGCGCCAAGCCGGCCGCCTGCGGCACCTGCGGCGGCGCCGGCAAGGTCCGCGCCCAGCAAGGCTTCTTCACCATCGAGCGGACCTGCCCGACCTGCCAGGGCGCCGGTGAGATCATCTCCAATCCGTGCGAGGTCTGCCGCGGCCAGGGGCGCGTTCAAAAAGAGAAGCATCTTTCGGTCGATATCCCGGCCGGCGTCGAGAGCGGCACGCGGATTCGGTTGGCCGATGAAGGCGAGGCCGGCGCGCGCGGTGCGCCGCCGGGCGATCTCTATATTTTCCTGAACGTCACGCCGCATCCCTTCTTCAAGCGCGACGGTCTCAATGTCTATTGCCGCGTGCCGATCCCGATGACCACGGCCGCGCTCGGCGGCATCGTCGAGGTGCCCGCGCTCGGCGGCTCGCGCGCGCGCCTCACCGTGCCGGCGGGCGCCCAATCGGCTCACCAGTTTCGCCTGCGCGGCAAGGGCATGCCGGCGCTTCGGGGCGCCGGCCAGGGCGATCTCTATATCGAGGTCAAGATCGAGACGCCGGTCAATCTCAACAAGCGCCAGCGCGAGCTGCTTGAAGAATTCGTCAAGGCCGGCACGCGCTCGACCAGCCCCGAATCCGAGGGCTTCTTTTCGAAGATGAAGGAACTCTGGCAGGATTTGAAGGAGTGACCAACCCTTCCTCCCGCCCGCGGGAGGAAGGGCGTGGGATCGAAGGTGCGACGTGAGCGGCCAACGGCCGCTTTTGTTTTGTCCTCCTAAGCCTTACCCTTCCCCTCCTCGGTTGCCGCCGTTGGCGCCGCGCCGACCTTCGCGCAGGCAGGGCGGTCAGGATCGTCGCCGACAGGTTTAGTGGAGGGGAATGGGTTCCCATGCCTACCGATTTTCTGATCGGCGTCACGGGCGCGGCGGGGCGCATGGGCGCCATCCTCATGCGCGAAGTGATCGCGACCGAGGGCTGCACGCTCATCGGTGCGACTGAAATGCCGGGCCACGCAGCGATCGGGCGCGACATCGGCGCGTTCGCCGGCGTCGATCCGCTCGGCGTCGCGGTCAGCGACGATGCCGAGCAGCTCTTCGCGCTGGCCGATGCCGTGCTCGATTTCACCGCCGCCGCCGCGAGTCCCGATCACGCCGCGATGGCCGCGTGCGCCGGCAAGATCCTGGTGATCGGTACGACCGGGCACGACCCGGCGCAATTGAAGGCGATCAACGAGGCGGCGAAGCGCTGCGCCATCGTTCAGTCGCCCAATATGAGCATCAGCGTGACGCTCTTGATGGCGTTGACCGAGCGGGTCGCAGGCGTGCTCGGCGATGAGTACGACATAGAAATCATCGAGATGCACCATCGCCACAAGGTCGACGCGCCTTCGGGCACCGCGCTCGGGCTCGGTCGCGCCGCGGCGCAAGGCCGTGGCGTCAAGCTCGATGCGGTCGCGGTGCGCGGGCGCGACGGCCAGACCGGGGCACGTCAGCGCGGCACGATCGGTTTTGCGGCGCTGCGCGGTGGCGACGTGGTCGGCGACCACACGGTGATCTTCGCAGCCGACGGCGAGCGCTTCGAGCTCACCCACAAGGCGTCGAGCCGGCAGACCTATGCGCGCGGCGCGGTGCGCGCGGCGCAGTGGGCGCGCCGCAAGCCGCCCGGCCTTTACACCATGGCCGACGTGGTCGGCATCAAATAGCGGGCGCGTGCCGCCGACAGGCGGCGAGTGCGCTACGCAGCGCGTTGGCGAAATCGAGCCGTTCTTCAGGCGCCAGGAAGGCGCCAAGCTCGACCCGCTCGCCATGCGAGGTGAGGGTCAGCACCGAGCCGTGCTCGGCCGGCTCGTCGAGTTCAACGCGCACCCAATAGGGATTGAAACGCCATTGGCGGCTTTGGCCGCGCGCCGTGATGCGCCGCACGACGAGGGCATCGGGGGTGAGGCGCACGATCTCGGTCAGCCGGCCCGCGCGATAATTCCAGCGCATGGCGACGTAGAGGAGCGCCACGTCGAGGCCGAAGAAGCCGAGCACCGGCCATGCGCCATTGAGCACGAAGAAGATACCGAGGCTGGTCGAGATCGTGACCACCGCCGCCATCACCGCCCAAAAGCCTGCGCGCGGCAATGAGCGATTGGGCGTCAGAACCGCGTCGAACAGAAACACCGTTGACGGTTCAATCGCCGATGCGGGGTCGGGCTCGCGCATGGGGAAATCATAACCCGCATTCCCCGAGTAACCCGCTGAGTTTGCTGTCCTGATGGCGGTATTTGTCATATAATTCATTGTGTTACAGGCGGAGAGGGACGGGTTTCATGGATCACCCAGAGGGTGCGGGTTCCGGGCGGGGTGATCGGGTGGATTTCGA
>CAMDDO010000072.1 GCA_945892755.1 Rhizobium sp. Q54
GCGGATCGCCGCGAGCGGCGCGTCGGACGGTTGCTTCGGTGTCGAGGGCACCTTGATGATCGAGACCCGCCCGCTTGACGGATCGAGTGCGACCAGATCGGTGAAGGTCCCGCCGGTATCAATGCCGATGCGAAGCATGACGCTCTCCCTTAAACGCGCTTGGCGCGGCTCGGCGCGGATTTGGCTCGCGGCGTACGCCCGAGGCGCCGTTTCACATCGGCGCAGGGCGGCTCGCAAAATTTGTCGGCCGGGTAGGCATCGTCATGCCAATAGTGCCCGGCGATCATCTTGCCGCAGAACGTACAGTTCAGAATACGTGTCTCATACCAGGGCAGCTCGATGGTCACGTCACGGCCGGTCATGGTGTCTCCCCTTGTGCGGCGCTCGTCTTGCCCCTCACCGGGAGCGCTTGCGCCGATCCTAGAACATGATGCACAGGGATTGAACCGATATTGGCCAGGAAATTTCTCGCTCCGGTGTCGAGGCCTTCCGTTGCGGCCGACAACGGTCTAGTAAATCACGACGCGCGGTTCACGCCGCGCAACAGAGGGAGCATGACGCCATGAGCCGCCTGCCACTCGTGCCGATGCAGCCAAGCGACCCGGCCTTGAAGGCGATGTTCGAGGAGGTCAGGGCGCGGGGCATCGAGGTGCCGAACGTCTACCGCACGCTCGGCCACGCGCCCGCTATGCTGCGCGCCTGGCTGGATATGGCCTGGCAAATCCGGCTCAACGCCAAGACCACGCGGCGCTTGCGCGAGCTTGTAATCTTGCGCGCGGCGCAAGTCTCGGGCGTGAATTATGAGTGGGTCCATCATGTCGAGATGGCGTTGAAGGCCGGCGTGAGCCAGGCGCAAATCGACGCGTTGGCCGGCGCGGCCACGAGTCCGCACTTCAACGCGGGCGAACGCGCGGCGATCCGCATGGCGGAGGAGGTCACGCGCGGCCCCGGCGCCTCGGCCGCCGGCATGACGGACCTAGCGCGGCACTATAAGCCCGATGAGCAGGTCGAATTGGTTTTGACCGCGAGCTTCTATGCTTGTGTCGGGAGGTTCCTGAGCTCGTTCGCGATCGAGCTTGAGGCGGGGCGGTAAATCGTCATGGCCAGCACGAAAGCGCTTGAACGCGCCGTCACGATCGCCGATCTGCGCCGTTTGGCGCGACGGCGCCTGCCGCGCGCGGTGTTCGACTTCATCGATGGCGGCGCGATGGATGAACACACGCTGCGCGACAATGAGGCGGATTTCGCGCATTGGACGCTGCTGCCGCGCGTCGCGGTTGATGTTGCCGCGCGAGACCCTTCGGTCAAGCTCTTGGGCCGGGCGGCGGCGCTGCCGCTTGTGCTGTCGCCGGTCGGGATTGAGGGTTTCTTCTGGCCGGGGGGCGAGATCGCCGCGGCGCGCGCGGCGGCCAAGGCCGGCGTGCCCTATTGCCTCTCGACCAATTCGATCGCCTCGCTCGAACAGGTGGCGAAGGCCGCGCCCGAGGCCGAGCGTTGGTTCCAACTCTATTTCCTGCGCGACCGGGATTGGCTGAACAAATTGCTCGATCGCGCGGCTGCCTCCAATTATCGCGTGCTATGTCTGACCGTCGATGTGCCGATGCAAGGCCGGCGCGAGCGCGATTTGCGCCATGGCTTCACTCTACCGTTGAAGCCGAGCCTTGCGACCATGCTCGATCTCGCCTGTCATCCACGCTGGGCGATTGGCGCGGCGCGCTCGCGCCCGAGCTTCGGTAATTTCGAGGGCATTGGCCGCGGCGGCTTCACCTCGATCGCGCAGCACGTCGCCACGCTGTTCGACCCCTCGGTCACATGGGACGATGTCGCGCGCATCCGCGCGCGCTGGCGCGGCCCGATCATGATCAAGGGCATTTTGCATCCAGAAGATGCGGCAAAGGCGGTCTCGCTCGGCATCGAGGCGGTCATGGTCTCCAACCATGGCGGTCGGCAATTGGATCGTGCGCCCTCCGCTATCGCGGCGCTGCCAGAGATCGTCACGGCGATTGGCGGGCGCGCGGAGATTATTGTCGATGGTGGTGTGCGGCGCGGTACCGATGTGCTGAAGGCGCTGGCCTTGGGTGCGACAGCGTGCGGCATCGGCCGCGCCGCGGTCTGGGGCGTCGCGGCCGGCGGAGAGGCAGGCGTGGCGCGCACGCTGGCGATTCTCAAGGCCGAGTTCGACAATGCCATGGCGCTGATCGGCATCGAGCGGATGACGGACTTGACGCGCGATCATGTGCGGGTGCGCGCCTCGGGCCGGTCATGACGCCTAAGGTCGTCATCGGCTTCCGTTTGCCCGACGATGTCGAGCGCGAGTTTCATGCCCGGACCGACGCACATTTCGTCGATGGCGACTGGCCGGCGCGGGATACCAACGCACTCATCGCGCTGCTCGATGGTTGCGCTGCCCTCGTGGTGACGCCGCCGATCCACGCCGATGCCTGGTTGTTCGCGCATCTGCCGGCGAGCGTGAGGGTGGTGGCGACCTATTCGGTCGGGCTCGACCATGTCGATCTCGTCGCCGCCAAGAAGCGGGGCATCGCGGTCGTGCATACGCCCGATGTGCTAACGGACGCGGTGGCCGAAACCGCGCTCTTGTTGTTGCTCGGTGCGGCGCGTCGCGCCACCGAATCGGTCGCACTCATTCGCTCGCGCCAATGGCAGGGTTGGACGCCACGTCAAATCATCGGTCAAGGCCTCGCGGGCAGAACGCTCGGCATTTATGGCATGGGCCGCATTGGGCGCGGCATCGCGGCACGGGCGCGGGCCTTTGGCATGGGCATCGCCTATCACAACAGGCGCCGCCTGGCGCCCGCGTTGGAAGAGGGCGCCGCCTATCATGAGACGCCGGAAGCGCTCTTGCCCGCGTGCGATGCGCTGGTGCTGGCCTGCCCCTTGAACGAGGCAACGCGCGGTTTCTTGAACGCGCGGCGCTTAGCGCTGATGCAGCCCACGTCGATCGTGGTCAACATCGCGCGCGGCGACATCATCGTGGACGATGATCTGATCGCGGCGCTGAAAGAGGGGCGCTTGTTCGCGGCCGGGCTCGATGTCTTTTCCGGTGAGCCGCGGATGGACACGCGCTATTACGACCTGCCCAATCTTTTCATGCTGCCGCACATCGGCAGCTCCACCATCGAAGCCCGTCTCGCCATGGGCCGCGCCGTGCTCGACGGCCTGATCGGCGTGCTCGCGGGCGGCAGCCCGCCGAACCGCATCGCCTGACGCGGCGGGTCGTCAATCCCGCGTCCTATTGATAAGGTCGCACCTTGAGCCCAACTTGATTCGATGCGTCCCGGTTGAGCGGAAGGGCGAGGGCCAGCACGCGCCATGGCAGGAGAGACGAACGCCGACGCCCCCCGGGCCGCTCCGGGTGACCGCACGCGCTCGCGCCTGCATGGCCGCATCTCGATCACCGTCACGCTGGCGACCGCGATCGGCCTTCTGGTGCTGGTCTCGGTTGGCGGCGTGTTGGGTCTCGGCATCTGGATCGCGCAGAAGAATACCTTCTCGCTCCTGAGCGCGAACGCCCACCAGGCCATCACGGCGAACGTCACCCAGTTGCGGCAGCATCTGCGGCCGGCGGCGGAGCAGGCAGGCTACATCGCCGAGCGCATCATGGCCGGCGAGATCGATCCCACCAACCATGTCCATTTCGGCCCGATGCTGCTGGGCTCGCTCGCGGCGGCGCCGCAGATCGCCGCGATCCTCTATATCGACCCCGCGCTGCAGGCGTTCTCCGCGGGGCGAGGCCCGGAGCCCGGCCGGGTCAATACGGAGACCGTCGACTATTCGAACGATCCGGTGGTCAGGAGTGCCATGCTCGAAGCGCGGCGCCAGACCAATTGGGGCCCGCCGACCTGGAGCCAGCTCTACAAGCAGACCTATCTCAACCACGCGGTGCCGCTCGTGCGCGGCGAGTCCTTCCTGGGCGTGGTGGCCTCGGTGGTCTCGGTCGGCGAGCTCTCGCGCTTCGTCGGAATGCCCGATCCCGAGACCCGCGGCACGCGGTTTATCCTCTATGGCGATGACGTGGTGCTCGCCCATTCGCTGCTGGCCGACGGCTACCCCGAGGGCACGGATGCCGAGCCGCTGCCCCGCCTTGCGGGCTTCGGCGACCCCATCCTCGCCGCGATCTGGAACCAGGAGGACCGCTATGACTTGATCGCTGCGCTGGAGGCCGGCACCGAGGGTCATGTCGTACGCCTCGACGGCGAGGATTATCTGTTTTTCTATCAGCGCGTCGCCGGCTTCGGCCCGAAGCCATTGATCGCCGGCGCCTATGTCCGCGCCGCCAATGTCAGCGCCGAGGTCGAGCGCATGGTCATGGCGCTGATCGCGGGCCTTGGCGCGCTCGCGCTTTCCCTGGTCGCGGCGGTGATCATCGGGCGGCGCATCGCCAAGCCGATCGTGCGCTTCTCGGGCGCGGCGGCGCGCATTCGTGACCTCGAGATCGCGAAAATCGAGGACCTTCCGGGCAGCGTGTTCCGCGAGCTCAACGAACAGGCGAACGCGTTCAACGCGATGTTGCGCGCGCTGCGCTGGTTCGAGATCTATGTGCCGCGCAAGATCGTCGAGCGCCTGGTGCGACGCGGCGCGCTCTCGGAATCCAGCTCCGACGCGCGCGACGTGACCGTGCTGTTCAGCGACATCGTCGGCTTCTCATCGCTCTGCGAGGGCCTGGGCGCGCCCGAGGTGGCGGCCTTCGTCAATCACCATTTCTCGCTCGTCGCGGCCTGCATCGAGGCCGAGGACGGCACGGTCGACAAATTCATGGGTGACGCCGTGATGGCATTCTGGGGGGCGCCGGACGATCAGCCCGATGCCGCACAGCGCGCCTGCCGCGCCGCGCTCGCCATGGCCGAGCGGTTGCGCGCCGACAACGCCGAGCGCGTCGCGCGCAGCGAGAAGCCGGTCCATGTTCGCATCGGCATCCATAGCGGCGGCGCGACAGTCGGCAATATCGGCGCGCCGGGCCGGCTCAACTACACCATCATCGGCGACACGGTGAACATCGGCGAGCGGCTCGAGCAGCTCGGCAAGGAGGTCTATCCGCCCGGCACCGACGTTTCGATCCTGATCTCGGGCGACACCGCGCGCCAATTGGGCGAGGGCTTCGTACCGGCCCCAATCCCGACCGGTCTCCACCGGCTCAAGGGCCGCGCCGGCGAGATCGCAGTGTTCAGGCTGGAGCGCTGAAGCGGCTCTATCCGCCCGGCACGGGCGCGCGCAGCTTCTCGGCGATGATCTCGATGCCGCATTCGGCGATCGGCGTGTTGGTCTGGTCGAAGCGCGGCAGGCCGTAGCGGAAGCCGGCGTCGAGCAGCTCGATCTTGTGCAGGCGGGCGTGCGGCCCGAGCACCGCGCACAGCTCGACGACGTTGATCGAGCGGTTGGACCAGGAGCGCTCCTTCCGGATCGTGAAGGTCCATTTGTGATCGGTGTTGAAGGTCGAGGGAAACACGCCCTGCTCGTAAAGGTCTTCATCCGGCACCACGACGACGAGGTAGCCGCCCGGCTTCAAGACCCGGAACCAATGGCGCAGGCCCTCGCGCGGGTCTTCGAGGTGTTCGAGGCAGTGGCTCGAATAGACGAAATCATAGCTGGCGTCGGCGATGGTCGCGAGCGCCTGCGCATCGCCCTGCGCGCGGTCCCAGGTATCGACCCGGGCGATGCGCGGAAACAATTGGGCATAGAGCTGAAGGCTGTCGCCCCCACCGCCGATGTCGATGCCGCGCCCGACGAAATAGCGCGAGACGAAACGCGCATCGCGCAGGCGCCGCTGGATCGAGAGCGCGGTCGCGCCGCCGATACCGAGGCGGATCGTCATGGTGCCGGGCTTGGTCTCGGGGTCTTCCGCCATGGGTGCGCTCCGCTGCTTGGAACCGCCGCGCGTGATCGGGCCGCGACGCGCCGGGGACGATTCGGCTACGATAGGGCGGCCGAGGCTTTTTGCGAAGCCTGGCGCGGGCCTTGACCGCGTCCGCGCGGCGCTCGGTGCCCGTGGGCCAAACCAATCCGCTTGAGAAGGCGCCTCCGGGCCCGCACACTCGGACGCCAACCCGGCCACCGCTCGAAGGGAGAGAGCCATGGACAAGGACATCATCGAAATTCCGGTTATCTCAGAGTCGATCCGCAAGATCGGCGTGCCGCTCTCGCCGGTGACGCGCGGCAACGGCTTCGTCTTCGTCTCGGGGCTGCCGCCGATCGACCTCAAGACCGGCGCGTTTGTCCGGGGCGACATGGCGACGCAGACCGAGGCCTCGCTCGAGGCCGTCAAGTTCGCGCTCGAATGTGCCGGTTCCTCGCTCGAGAAGGTGTTGAAGGCGACGGTCTATGTCAGCAACGCCGCGTTCTTCCCAACCGTGAACAAGGTCTATGCGCGCTATTTCCCCAACAAGCCGCCGGCGCGCACCTTCGTCGCGGTCGGCTCCTGGCCGATGGAGTTCGACATCGAGATCGAATGCGTGGCGCTGGCCTAGTACCAAGCTGCGACAGACTAGCCTTGTCGCGGCTTGGCCGACGCGACTGCGCCGCGCCGCACTAGCGGCGGAAGCCAAGCGAGCGGAGCGAGCGCCCGGCGTTTGAGGGCGTCTCGATGATCGGCGTCGATCATCGAGACCTGATATAGACACTCATGCTTTAATCGCAGCCGTTTCGAAACCAAGAACAGGGAAGGACGCCGCCGCGCCATGGTTCAGCTCATCTCGCTCACGCTCTCGAAGGATGCCAATGAGATTCCGACCACGTTGGCCGAGGACCACGAAACCGTCGCCGCCTTCGAGGCGCTGATCAAGAAAACCAAGGCCAAATTGCACGGCGACGCCAACGCGCCAGCCGCGGTGCTTGAAGTGCCGGATGGCGCGGCCGACAAGGCGCTGACGGCGCTGAAGGGCCTGCCGCTGGTTCGCAATGGCATCGTCTTGGTCAAGCCCGGCGTCAAGACCAAGCCAAAAGGCACCAAGCTTCGCTTCAACCCGAAGAAGACCAAGGTGCATTGGTCGCCCGATTTCGACCCCAACAGGGCCAAGGTGCCGACCTACGCCTATAACGAGGTGAAATGCGATGCGCCGGTCGAAGCGGTATTTGGCTGGTTGATGCGCGCGCCGCGTTGGCCCGAATGGTATCCAAACTCGGCCAATGTGAAGCTGCACTCCTTCGCCGGCGATGACCTGCAGCACGGCACGCACTTCACCTGGAACACGTTCGGCGTGCACGTCGAGACCTATGTCGAGGAATTCGAGCCGCCTTACCGCATCGCCTGGCGCGGCTTCTTGATGGGCTCGGAGGTGATCCACGCCTGGGTGTTCGAGCGCAACGGCGCCGGCTCCAAACTGATCACCGAGGAAGTGCAGCGCGGCTTCGTGTGCATCCTTGCGCGTGACTTCTTCATCCAGGGCCTCAACAAGAACCACCAGCTCTGGCTCGAGCGGCTCGCCGCCCAGGCCGAGAAGGGCATGCCGGAGTAAGCCATGGCGATGGGCGCGGCGCTGCGCGGCAATTGGAACTACCCGACCGCGATCCGCTTCGGCGCCGGTCGGATCGCGGAGCTGGCCGAAAGCTGCCGCACGCTCGGCATGACGCGGCCCTTGCTGGTCAGCGATCCCGGTCTTAAGGACAACACGATGGTGCGCGATGCCATCGCGGCCAATGTGAAGGCCGGGGTGCCGACCGGTTTGTTCGCGAGCGTGCGGCCGAACCCGACCGGTGGGAACGTCGATGATGGCGTGGCGGCGTTTCGCGCCGGCGGGCACGATGGCGTGATCGCCTTCGGCGGCGGCAGCGCGCTCGACGTCGGCAAGGCGATCGCGCTCATGGTCGGGCAGCACCGTCCGATCTGGGATTTCGAGGACCGCGAAGATTGGTCGACGCGCGTCAACGAGGCCGGCATGGCGCCGGTCGTCGCGGTGCCGACCACCGCCGGCACGGGCGCGGAGGTTGGCCGCGTCTCGGTCATCACCGATGAACGGGGCCCGATCAAGAAGCTGATCTTTCATCCGCGCATGATGCCGCGCCTCGTCATTGCCGACCCGGCCTTGACGCTCGGCCTGCCGGCGCACCTGACCGCCGCGACCGGGATGGACGCGCTCGCGCACAATCTCGAGGCCTATTGCGCGCTCGGCTTCCATCCCATGGCGGATGGCGTCGCGCTCGAAGGCATGAGGCTGATCAAGACCTGGCTCCCGATCGCCGTGCGCGATGGCGCCAATCTCGAGGCGCGCGCCCATATGATGATCGCGTCCACCATGGGGGCGACCGCGTTCCAAAAGGGACTCGGCGCGATTCACGCGTTGTCGCACCCGGTCGGCTCATTGTTTGACGCCCATCACGGCCTGACCAACGCCGTTTTCATGCCCTATGTGCTGGCGTTCAACCGGCCGGCGATCGCGGACAAGCTCACCGCGCTCGCGCGCTATCTCGATCTGTCGAGCCCGTCGCCCGAAGCGGTGATCGCCTGGACGCTCGCGCTCCGGAAAAACATCGGCATGCCGCATACATTGGCCGAGCTCGGCGTGCCGGAAGCGGGGATCGAGACGCTCGTGCCCCTGGCCGAAATCGATCAGGCGCGCGAGTGCAATCCTCGGTCCTTGTCGCGCGATGATTTGAAGGCGCTGTTCGAGGCCGCCTGGCGCGGAGAATTGCCGCGTGGGTGATTTGGCATCGCGTCAGATTATCCCGACATGAAAATTCGTCATTGCCCGGCTTGACCGGGCAATCCAGTGAAACGGACCAAGGCTGGATCGCCCGCCTAAAGCGGGCGATGACGAAAGAGAGGCTTCTCCGACCTCGCCATTGCTCCGATCAATGCGGGCACCTGGTCTCGAGCCTTCCATTGGCATCGAAACGGAGCGGCATGGCGTTTGACATGACTTCGCCGCGCTCGCCGAGTTCTTCCGCCAGCGGCGGCGAAATCAGCACCTGATCCAAATGCAAGGTCGAACGCGCGATGCAGAGCCGCGCGTTCTCGCCGTCGGTGCGCCAAGAGGTGCCGACCGCGGTTTGCAGCGCGGCTTTGTCGTCAGCGAACACGGGCGGGATGCGCACGCGCTCGGGGAAGGTCGAGGTGCAGGCGTTCATATACATGGCATAGAGGTCGAGATCGTCGGCGACGCTCTTGGTCGTATAGTCGGCCGCGCCAATGCCGATCGCATTGCCGTGCGCCTCGGGCGTGACGCCGAGCAGAACCAGTTTGTGGATTACCGGCGTCTTTGGGTTGTCGCGGCCGCGAATATCGAAGCGCCCGGTCACCGCCGGGTCCATGCCGACGCCCGAGATGTTCTTGCCCATCAGCTCGATCACCAGCACGTCCATCTGCTCGAACGGCAAACGCGGGATGAAGCTCTTGGCGAGGCCCAGGAGGCGCGCATCGGTCGCGTAGAAATCCTCCGGTTCGGCGCCTTCGATCACGACTGGTTTTTTCTGCGCGTTCTCGACAATGCCGAGGCCATAGACAATCGGCGAATTGGCGATCGCGATGCGCGCCCATTCGGGGATCACCTCGGCATAGCCAAGCGTACCCAGGCGATGCACGAAGCGCGCGCCCTGCGCCTTGCCGAGGCCGATCGCGACCATCTTGGTCAGCCCGCTCTCGACCTCGCGATTGAACGAGGTATGCGACTTGATGCGGTTGACCACGATCACCGCGTCGGCCTTGGCGGCGTTGGCGTCGAAATAGACCGGCAGGCCATGCGAGGTGACGCCGAGCTGAACCACGTCCATGGTGGCCTCGATCGGGCAACCCAAGGATTCAGGGGTGAAGCCGAGCTCGGCCAGAAGTTTGACCTGGCCTTCGGCGATCGCGCCGCCATGGCTGCCCATCGCTGGCACGGCAAAGGGCGTGAAGCCGCGTTTCTTGAGCCAGGCGACCGTAGTCCTGACCACGAGCGGCTTGGACTGGATGCCTCGGCTGCCGCAGGTGATCGCGACGCGCGCGCCGGGCTTGAGGGTGGCGAGGCGCTTCGACTTCTCGAGCGCCGCGATGGTGGCGGCTTCCGGGTTATCGAGAGCGGCGCCGACGGGGTGCTTCAGCCGCGCCAGCACGACCGGCGGCAAGGGCTCCTTCTCGTATTGCGGCAGGCGGATCACGGGAAAATGGGGGGTCGCCCGGTTGCTCATGGCTCGGTTGCTCGCTGGTCGTCGGATTAGGCGCTAGATTAGCGCTGGATTAGGCGCGGCGGCATGCCATTTGTTGAAGACCGGCCAAGGCTGTCGCCGGGGAAGGCAGGAACCGACATGATCAAGGGATTGCACCACAACGCCTATCGCTGCCGTGATTCGGAAGAAACCAGGCGCTTCTACGAGGATTTCCTGGGCCTGCCCTTGGCCGGCACGCTTGAAATCAAAGAATCAAAGAGCGGGCGTAAGACCAACACGTTGCATACGTTTTATAGAATGGATGAGGGCTCCTATTTGGCCTTTTTCGAGGCCCCCGACCAGCCCTTCGAGTTCAAACCCCAGCACGATTATGACCTCCATATCGCGCTTGAGATTCCGATGGCGGAGCTCGAGCCCATGCGGGCGAAGGGCTTGAAGGCCGGGATCGAAACGCGCGGCGTTGCCGATCACAAATTTGTCCACTCGATCTATTTCCGCGATCCGAACGGCTATGTCATCGAGCTGACCGCGAAACAGCCCGGCCACGACGCCGCCATGGACCCGAAGACCAATGGCGCGCGCACGAAGCTTGATCAGTGGCAGGCCGGAAAGCAAAAGCTGAGCGCGGCCGACTAAACAATCGCGGCATCGCTTTCCTCGTCATTGACGGGCGAGGACCCGGCGATCCTGTGGCTGGACCAGCCCGATTTTCTCGGGCAGGACGGGATAGGCGGGTCGAGCCCCCGCATCACCATTGTGCGTGGATGCCCCGCCTGACGCGCGGCTTCATCGTGGGCAAGACGCGCTCGGTCTGTTATCTGTGTGCGCGATCCTGGTCGGTCACCCCCCCTTTAGTCGAGAGAATCACCCGCCGTGCCACCAAAGCGGCTCGACATCATTGTCGTCCTCGGGACGCTCATGGCGTTCGCGCCGATGGCGATCGACATGTATCTGCCGGCCTTGCCGTCGATCGCGCAATCCTTCGGCGCCGAGCCGACGCGCGTGCAGCTCACGCTCGCCGCGTTCTTTCTGGGCTTCGCGCTCGGACAGGCCTTCTACGGCCCGTTCGCCGACCGCTTCGGCCGCAAGCCGCCGCTCTATTTCGGACTCGTGCTGTTTTTCGGCAGCTCGGTCGCGTGTGCCTATGCACCGTCGGTCGAGGTGTTGATCGCCCTTCGATTTGTCCAGGCGCTCGGCGCCTGCGCCAATGGCGTGATCGCGCGCGCCATCGTGCGCGACCTCTATGAGCCGCGTGACGCCGTGCGCATCTTCTCCCTGCTTACGCTGGTGTTCGGCGCGGCGCCGGTGCTGGCGCCGCTGATCGGCGGCTATATGCTCTTGTGGTACGGCTGGCGCGAGATCTTCCTCGCGCTTGCCGTGTTTGGCTTCGTGAGCTTGATTGCGGTCGCTTGGCGGCTGCCGGAATCGCAACCCGCCCACGCCGTGCGCTCGCTCAGGCTCGGCTCCGTACTGCGCACCTATGGCGGGCTCTTGACCCACCGCGAATTCCTCGGCTGCGTGCTGGTCGGCGGGTTCAGTCTGGCCGGCATGTTTGCCTACATTGCCGGCTCGCCGTTCGTGATCATCGAGCTTTATGGCCTCGCGCCCGAATATTATGGCTGGCTGTTCGGCATAAACGCGCTCGGCTTCGTTCTCGCCTCGCAGCTCAATGCCCGGTTCGCGCACCGCTATCGGCCTCAGTCGGTCCTGCTCGGCGGTATCGTCGTGCAATCGGTGGCCGGCGTACTGCTCGTGGTCGAGAGCGTGACTGGCGTGGCCGGGTTTTATGGCGTCGCGGTGCCGCTATTCGTCTATGTCACCTGCATCGGTTTTGTCATGTCCAACGCGACAGTGCTCGCCATGGCGCCGTTTGCCGCGTTCGCCGGTGCCGCTTCGGCGCTGCTCGGCACCATGCAGTTCGGCCTCGCCGCCGCGTCATCGACCATGGTCGGCGCCATCCATGACGGTAGCGCGCTGCCGATGGCGAGCGTGATCGCCGGCTGCGGCGTGCTCTGCCTGATACTCTATCGCGTGCTGGTCGCCCGGCCGCGCGCGGCCGCGGTGGCGCCCGGGCTTTGAGCGGCGCGCCGCGCTTGGTCAAACCGGTGCTGCCGTGATCTATTAGGCGGCATCACGCCGTGATCGGCCCGAACTGAACATGGAGGATTACATGCACAAATTTGCGATTGCGATCGTTGTCGGGCTATTCGCGTCGATCATGACGATCGGCACCGCCAATGCGGGGGAGACGCTCGATGCCATCAAGGCGCGTGGCGTGCTGACCTGCGGCGTCAATACCGGCCTGGCCGGCTTCGCTCAACCCGACAGCCAGGGTGTCTGGACCGGGCTTGATGTCGACACCTGCAAGGCGGTGGCCGCCGCCTTGCTCGGCGGCGCCGACAAAACCAAATTCGTGCCGCTCAACGCGCAACAGCGCTTTCCAGCATTGCAATCCGGAGAGATCGACGTATTGACTCGCAACACGACCGTGACGCTGACGCGCGACAGCTCGGCCGGTTTCAATTTCGCGCCCGTCACCTATTATGACGGCCAGGGCTTCATGGTGAAGAAGTCGCTCGGCGTCAATCGCGCGGAGGAGCTCGCGGGCGCCACCATCTGCGTACAGCAGGGCACCACGACCGAGCTCAATCTAGCGGACTATTTCCGTGCCAACGAAATCGAGCTAAAGCCGCTCGTCTTCGTCGAGCTGGCCGAGGCGGAGCAGGCGTTCTTCGCCGATCGCTGCGACGCCTACACGACCGATGCTTCGGGCCTCGCCTCGACGCGTGCCGCCAAGGCCGGCAACCCCGACGACTACGCGATCCTGCCCGAGATCATCTCGAAGGAACCGCTTGCACCGGCCGTGCGCCATGGCGATGACGCGTTCTACGACATCGTGAAGTGGACCATCTACGCGTTGATCGAGGCCGAAGAGCGCGGCGTCACCCAGGCCAACGTGCTCGATCTGAAGGCGAGCCAGGATCCCAATATCATGCGTCTCCTGGGCACCACGCCGGGCATGGGCGAGGCGCTCGGGCTCGATCCCGAATGGGCGCTTCGCGCCATCAAGGCGGTCGGCAATTACGGCGAGATCTTCGAGCGTAATGTCGGAACGGGCTCGCCCCTGAAGCTCGAACGCGGCCTGAACGCGCTGTGGACCGATGGCGGCCTGATTTACGCGCCGCCGATCCGCTAGACGCCGTGGTCGAGCGGCCGCCTGGCGGCGCCTGGGTCTGGCTCGGGAGCCGCGGCGCGCGGGCGATCGTTTATCAGACCTTGGTGATCGCGGCACTCGGCGCGCTCGGCTATTACCTTGTCGCCAACACGCTCGACAACCTTGCCAGCCGCAATATCGCGACCGGCTTTGGCTTCCTCGATCGCGAGGCGGGCTTTCCGATCGCCGAGCACGCGGTGGCCTATTCTCCGGCATCGTCCTATGGCCGCGCCTATCTGGTCGGCATTCTCAACACGCTGCAAGTCGCGGCGATCGGCATAGGGCTCGCCACGGTCCTGGGCACGCTCGTCGGCATCGCGCGGCTGTCGTCGAACTGGCTGATCGCGCGCCTCGCCTCGAGCTATATCGGCGTGTTGCGAAATATTCCGCTGATCCTTCAGCTTTTCTTTTGGTACGGCCTCGTCCTCGCGCTGCCTGGCCCGCGCGATGCGCTCGAAGCGGTTGGCGGCCACGTCTATTTGTCGAACCGCGGGTTCGCTTTCGCTTTGCCCGGGTTCGATTCCGTGCACGCTTGGGCGCTCATTCTGGTCGGGCTCGGCATTGTCGCGGCGATCGGCTTTGGCATTTTCGTGCGTTGGCGCCAAGCGCGCAGCGGGCGCAGGCTTCCGGTCTTCTGGCCGGCTGTCGCCTTCACGATTGGGCCTGCCGCCATTCTGTTTGCCGCCTCGGGCGCGCCGCTCGATTGGCAGCGGCCTGCGCTGACCGGATTCAATATCGTTGGCGGCGGGCGGTTGAGTCCGGAATTCTTCGCGTTGGTGTTCGGGCTGACCACCTACACCGCCGCCTATATCGCCGAGGTGGTGCGTGCCGGCATTCTCGCCGTGCCGAGGGGCCAGAGCGAGGCGGCGCTCGCGCTCGGGCTCGGTCGCGGGCGGATGCTTCGCTTCGTCATCCTGCCGCAGGCGCTGCGTTTGATCGTGCCGCCGGCGACAAATCAATATCTCAATCTGACCAAGAATTCTTCGTTGGCCGTGGGTATCGGCTATCAAGAGCTTGTCTCGATCGGTAACACGACGATCAACCAGACCGGCCAGGCGATCGAAGGCATCGCCATGATCATGGCGGTCTACTTGACGATCAGCCTGACGATCTCCGCCTTGATGAACCTCTACAACCGGCGCATCGCGCTCAAGGTGCGCTGAGGTGACACGGGGGCACGCGCCGAACGGGCCGCCGCCGCTGCCGCGCGGGCCAATCGCGTGGGCGCGGCGTCATTTGTTCAACACCTGGTACAACGCGATCCTGACGCTCGGCGCACTCTATCTGATCGCGCTCGGCCTCAAGGCGGCGATCGGCTGGATAATCGTCGATGCGGTCTGGCTCGGTGGCAGCGAGGCTTGTCACGCGGCCAAAGGCGAGGGCGCGTGTTGGGCGCTGATCGCCGAGAAGCACCGCTTCATCCTGTTCGGCACCTATCCCTATGAGGAGCAATGGCGGCCGGCGCTCGCGGTTGCGTTGTTTGTCGCTGCGGTCGGGCTCTCGACTTGGCGGCGGCTGTGGTCGCGCGCCCTTGTCGTCGGCTGGTTCGTGTTGTTCGCTGCCCTGGCGCTTCTATTGCACGGCGGCGTATTCGGCCTGACGCCGGTGAGCACCGAGCTCTGGGGCGGCCTGCCGCTGACCATTCTGCTCTCGGTCATCGGCATCGGACTTTCCCTCCCGCTCGCCGTGCTGCTCGCGCTCGGCCGACGTTCGTCCATGCCCCTGATCCGTGCGATCTCGGTCGGCTATATCGAGCTGGTGCGCGGCGTGCCACTGATCTCGATCCTGTTCATGGCCTCGGTGATGTTTCCGTTGTTCCTGCCTGAAGGCGTCACGATCAACAAGCTGCTGCGTGCCCAAGTCGGCATCATCTTGTTTTCAGCCGCCTACCTTGCCGAGGTCGTGCGCGGCGGGTTGCAGGCGATCCCGTCCGGTCAGTACGAGGCGGCCGACGCGCTTGGCCTCGGCTATTGGCGCAAGATGCGCCTGGTCATCCTGCCGCAAGCGTTGAGGCTCGTAATACCCCCCATGGTCAACAGCTTCATCGCCACCTTCAAGGATACCTCGCTCGTCATCATCATCGGACTCTACGATCTGCTGGGCGCCGTGCGCACCGCGACCAACGATCCGCTCTGGCGTGCCTTCACCACCGAAGGTTACATCTTCGTCGCCGCGATCTTTTTCGTGTTCTGCTCGTTCATGTCGCGCTATAGCCGCCGGCTTGAACAGGGAGCGGGCGAGCGGAGGCCGCAATGAGCGCCCCAATCATCGAGCTGCGTCAGGTCCACAAATGGTTCGCGCGCTTCCATGTCTTGCGCGCGATCGATCTGTCCGTCAAAGCCGGCGAGCGCATCGTGATCTGCGGCCCGTCGGGCTCGGGTAAATCGACGCTGATCCGCTGCATCAATCGACTCGAAACGCACCAGAAAGGCACCATCATCGTCGATGGCATTGAGCTGACTGAGCGCACGAGAGACATCGAGGCGGTGCGCCGGAAGGTCGGCATGGTGTTTCAGCAATTCAATCTGTTTCCGCATTTGACTGCGCTTCAGAATTGCACGCTGGCACCGATCTGGGTTCAGGGCCTACCCAAGCGCGCGGCCGAAGAGGCCGCCATGCGTTATCTCGAGCGCGTGCGAATCCCCGAGCAGGCGCACAAATATCCGGGCCAGCTTTCGGGCGGCCAGCAACAGCGCGTCGCCATCGCGCGCGCGCTGTGCCTGAATCCGAAGATCATGTTGTTCGATGAGCCGACCTCGGCGCTCGATCCCGAGATGATCAAGGAGGTGCTCGATGTCATCGTCGAGCTCGCCGAAAGCGGCATGACCATGCTCTGCGTCACCCACGAGATGGGCTTTGCCCGCCGGGTGGCCGATCGGGTGATTTTCATGGACGAGGGCGAGATCGTCGAGGCGGCGCCGCCCGAGCGGTTTTTCGGTGCGCCGGAGAACGAGCGGACGCGGCAGTTTCTGAGCCAAGTCCTGGCGCACTGAGCTACCCTTTTCACCGAATTGACTCGGCAATTGGGGCCGCCTACGGTCGCTGAATTGACAGCGTCGTTGACAATTCGGAACACAAACGGGAGGCGGTCATGACGGATGGGCGTCGGTTTTCAAAGCGAGAGGCACGGGAATTGGGCCGGACACGCGGCGTATCGCGGCGGACGGTGATCAAAGGGGCGGCGGCCGGCCTCGCGGTCGCGGCGGCATCGAGTGCGGTCAGCTGGAAGGGCGCGATCGCGGCGGGCAAGAAGCTCGTGATTACGACCATGCCGGGCCCGCGCTGGGAAATGGCGCTCAAGGCCAGCGCCAAGGCCTATATGGAAAAGAACAAGGACGTCGAGATCGAGATTCTGGTCTCGCCCTATGCCGAGCACTATCAGCGCATCGGCACCAGCCTGATCGAGGATTCGAGCGACTTCGACGCGCATTTGTTCGATCCCGTGCTGATCGGCCAGTCCTATCCGAAGTTGCTGCCGCTCAAGGAGCACTTCGACAAGGACCCCGAGTAGCGCGACTATTACCTGAACGGCGTGCCCTATTTCTATCGCGGCAGCTGGGATTGGGACGGCACGCCCTATTCGATCGTGCACGACGCCAATTGTATGATGACCTGGTGGCGCAAGGACGTGTTCGATGGCGCCGGTCTCGCGGAGCCGGCGACCTTCCAGGCCATTCTGGAGAACACCAAGAAGCTGAACGAAAAGAAGCCGGGCTCCGGCTTCATGACCTGCGCGGCGCGGAACTATTGGTTCCTCGGCATGACCTACACCGGCATGATGTGGGGCCATGGTGGCAAGTGGTATGAGAACGATACGCCGGAGCGTTTCGGTCGCCTGAGCAAAGACAACCCGCCCGGCAAGGTGACGCTCGATTCGCCCGAGAACATCGAGGCGATGACCATGTTGCGCGATCTCTCCAAGATATGGAACGAGGCGTCGCTGAACGCGCAGGAGTTCGAGAACGCGGAAGCGTTCAAGAACGACGTATCGCATCAGCAGGTCATGTGGTCCGGGTTCATGATCTTGCAAAACGCCAAGGAGAATCCGAACTTCCACGACAAACTGGTGTCGCGCGATTTCCCGCTCGGCGGCAAGAACACCAATGCCGGACAGACCGGCATGAAGGGCGGCTTCGGTCTCTCGATTCCAAAGGCCACCAAGAACACTGAGCTTGTGGTCGATTTCGCGAAATTCGTGACGCGGCCGGAGAACGCCGAGAATTTTATTCTGGCGGGCGGCCAGCCCTCGAACGCGACGCTGCTCAACAAATGGGGCGAGCAACCGCAATATCAGGTCTATAAGTCGATCGCTCAGGGCATCGCCAATGGCCACCATTTGGCCCAGTTCGCCGAAGGGCCGGAATTCTTCCAGATCGTCACCCAACACGCCGGCGACGTGGTAACCGGCAAGGCCGAGCCGGCGCAGGCCTGCGTCAACATGAAGAAGGACGTCGAGACGCTGTTCCAGCGGTCAGGTTACGCGTGAGCGGCTGAACGCGCCCGCGCGCGTCGCTTATGTTCTTGAGGGGGCAGGGGCCAGCCGGTCAGAGCGCGGCTGGAGCCGGGAGCTTGCGGGTCTACCGCGGCGAACGGCTGGCTCCTCTCCTCATGCTGGCGCCGGCGGTGATCATTTTGTTGGTGCTGGTCATCGGCCCCTTCGTTTTCCTGATCGACACCGCGTTGCATCGGCACAATTTGTTTCAGGCGACCCCGCCGCGCTATGTCGGACTCGATAATTTCTATTGGCTACCTCGAAAAATAGCCTCTTTCCAGCGCGATCAAAATCCGATTCAAGGATGCTGACACAGCGCGGGGTTTTGCATCATGGGCCAGCCGGGATTTTTCGATTTG
>CAMDDO010000073.1 GCA_945892755.1 Rhizobium sp. Q54
CATAGATCGGCAAATCCTTGGTTTCGGCGGCGCCAGCGGCTTCGGCATCCGATGAGGCGAAGGGGATCAGGCGCTGAAAGGTGACGACCTGGCTGATCACCGATTTGAAGCGGTTGTAAACGATGGTGCAGCTATCGAAAGCGCCCTCGGCATAAAGCGCGGCGAGGCGCTCGGCGACCTTGGCGGCCTCGTCATATTTCGGGCCGCGCCGGCCGATGCCCTGCACGTGCTCGACGATGAGCGAGCCATAATCGCGCGAAATCTGCTCGCGGCCCTTGCGGCCGACGGTGAACAATTTGACGGTCTTGCCGTCTTTGAGCTCGGCCGCGATGCGCCGGCGCGTCGCGCGCACGATCGAGGAATTGAAGCCACCGCACAGGCCGCGATCGGCGGTCGCCAGCACGAACAAATGCACTTTATCGGCGCCGGTCCCGACCATGAGGGGATGACCGTCGGGCCGATTGCCCATCGCCAGCGCGAGCGAGGAGACCATGCGCTCCAGCCGTTCGGCATAGGGCCGCGCCGCTTCGGCGGCGTCTTGCGCGCGGCGCAGCTTTGAAGCCGCGACGAGCTTCATGGCCGATGTGATCTTCCGCGTCTGCTTGACGCTGTTGATCCGGATGCGAAGATTTTTGAGGCTCGGCATCGGCCCTACTGCTTTACTGCCTGACGCACCGCTTTTTCAGGACTCACGCGAACTTCTTGACGAAGTCGCCGAGGACACCCTGAAGCTGCTTTTCAGTGTCGGGGGTGAGCTCTTTCGAGGTGCGGATCGCGTTCAAAATGCCGGCATGACGCGCGCGAATCTCGTTCATCAGCTCTTGCTCGAAGCGGGTTACCTTGTCGACCGGGATGGTGTCGAGGAAGCCGCGCACGCCGGCGAAGATCGAAACGACCTGCTCCTCGACCGGCATGGGGGCGAATTGGTTCTGCTTCAGAAGCTCGGTCAGGCGCGCGCCGCGATTCAAGAGGCGCTGGGTCGAGGCGTCGAGGTCGGAGCCGAACTGGGCGAACGCCGCCATCTCGCGATATTGCGCGAGCTCGAGCTTGATGCGCCCGGCGACCTGCTTCATCGCCTTGATCTGCGCGGCCGAGCCGACGCGGCTGACCGAGAGGCCGACGTTAATCGCGGGCCGGATGCCCTGATAGAACAATTCGGACTCGAGGAAGATTTGGCCGTCGGTGATCGAGATTACGTTGGTCGGGATATAGGCCGACACGTCGCCGGCCTGCGTTTCGATCACCGGCATGGCGGTGAGGGAGCCCAGGCCATGATCCTTGTTCATTTTGGCGGCGCGTTCGAGCAGGCGCGAATGCAGATAGAACACGTCGCCCGGATAGGCCTCGCGGCCCGGCGGGCGGCGCAGCAGCAGCGACATCTGGCGATAGGCGACCGCCTGCTTCGAGAGATCGTCATAGAAGATGACCGCGTGCATGCCATTGTCGCGGAAATACTCGCCCATGGTGCAGCCGGCATAGGGGGCGAGGAACTGCATCGGCGCGGGTTCGGACGCGGTCGCCGAGACCACGATGCAATAGTCCATCGCGCCGTTCTCTTCGAGCGTCTTGACCACCTTGGCGACGGTCGAGCGCTTCTGGCCGATCGCGACATAGATGCAATAGAGCTTCTGCGACTCGTCGCCCGCGGCGTTGACCTTCTTCTGATTGATGATGGTATCCAGAATGACGGCGGTCTTGCCGGTCTGACGATCGCCGATGATCAGCTCGCGCTGGCCGCGACCGACGGGCACCAGTGAATCGAGCGCCTTCAGGCCGGTCTGCACGGGCTCGTGCACCGAGCGGCGCGGCACGATGCCGGGGGCCTTGACCTCGACCCGCATGCGCTTCTTGGCGTTGATCGGGCCTTTGCCATCGATCGGATTGCCGAGCGGGTCGACCACGCGGCCCAAGAGCTCCTTGCCGACCGGCACTTCGACGATCGCGCCGGTGCGCTTGACGATATCGCCTTCCTTGATGTCGCGGTCTTCGCCGAAGATCACGACGCCGACATTGTCGGTCTCGAGGTTGAGCGCCATGCCCTTGATGCCGCCCGGAAACTCGACCATTTCGCCGGCCTGGACGTTGTCGAGGCCATAGACGCGGGCGACACCGTCGCCGACCGAGAGCACCTGGCCGACCTCGGCGACGTTCGCCTCGGTGCCGAAACCGGCGATCTGTTCTTTCAGGATGGCTGAAACTTCGGCGGCGCCGATATCCATCGTCACGTCCCCTTCAACGCGAGTTCGAGATTTTGCAATTTGGTGCGGAGTGAATTGTCGAGCATGCGCGAGCCGACCTTGACGATCAGCCCGCCGATCAGCGCGGGGTCGACCTTGGCGTCGAGCGTGACGTCGCGTCCGACCACGCGCTTGACCGAATCACGCACGGCCTGGAGATGCTCGGGCTTCAGCGGGATGGCCGAGATCACCTCGGCCGCGACCTCGCCGCGATGGCGTGCCAGGCGTTCGCGATAGGCGCCGATGGTTTTCTCAAGCGCGAAAAGCCGGCGGTTCTTCGCCATCAGCCCGACCAGATTCTTGACCATCGGGTTGACGCCCAGGCGGTCGAGCACGGCGGCGAGCGCGCGTGCCTGATCGGCGCGGCTCACCACGGGGCTGCGCAACAGACGGCCGAGATCGGCGCTGGCGCCGATCAGGGTTTGCAGGCGCCCGAGATCGGCGGCCACTTGATCGAGCACGTTGCGTTCATCAGCCAGCGCGAATAGCGCCGCGGCATAACGATCGGCAAGGCCCGAAAGGCCGGTGTGCTGCGCTGCCACCGCTCACTTGCTCCCTAGGTCCCGTTGGGCGCGGCCCGTGCGTCTGAACCAGGCCGTCACGTCTTGTTTTGGGGGAAATTCGATCACGAGAAGAGCCCTCGCGCGGCCCCGCCCGCCCGAAAGGCGTGCGATACGTATCACAACGCACCGCACGGTTCAACAGAGCCAAGAAATCGAAGATAACTAAGATAAAACAACGGCTTGATTTCAAAGGAAGCTATAGGGGTCGACATCGACCTGAATCGCGACGCCGGCTTTGCGCTTCATGGCGGCGAGCCAGCGGCGGAGAGGTGGTTGGAGCCGCGCGTCCTTCGGCGCCTTGACCAAGAGGCGCTGGCGATGCCGGCCACGCAACAGCGCGAGCGGCGCGGGCGCGGGGCCCAGAACCTCGATCGATGAATTCGCGCCGAGCTCGCGCCGCGCGATGCGGGCGAGGGTGCGCGCGGTCTCGGCCGCGTCGCGCTCGGTACGGGCCGAGACAATCAGCGCGGCGAGCCGGCCAAAGGGCGGCAGGTTATGGGCGCGGCGCTGTGCCGCCTCCTCAGCCAAAAAGCGATCGCGCTCGCCTGAAATCAGCGCCGCCATGACCGGGTGCTCCGGCATATAGGTTTGCAGCAGCACGCGGCCCCTGCGGTCGGCCCGCCCGGCGCGCCCGGCGACCTGTTGCAGCAATTGAAAGGTGCGCTCGGCCGCGCGCAGATCGCCGCCCGCCAGGCCGAGATCGGCATCGACCACGCCGACCAGCGTCAACAGCGGGAAGTGGTGCCCCTTGGCGACGATCTGGGTGCCGATCAGCACATCGACGTCGCGGCTCTGGATGCGCTCGATCAGCGCGGCGGCTTCGGCCGGGGTCGCGATGCTGTCGCTGGTGGCGAGTGCGAGGCGGGCTTCGGGGAACAATGTGGCGACCTCCTCGGCTAGGCGCTCGACGCCAGGCCCGCAGGCTGCGAGCCTGCCGAGCGCACCGCATGATGGGCAGGTCTCGGGCAGCGCCGTCGCAAAGCCGCAATGATGGCACGACAGCCGCGCGGCGAAGCGGTGCTCGACCAGCCACGACGTGCAATTCGGGCAATTCATGCGATGGCCGCAGGCGCGGCAGAGCGTGAGCGGTGCATAGCCCCGCCGATTGAGGAACAGCAGCGCCTGTTCGCCCGCCGCGAAGGTTTCGCTGAGCGCCTGGCGCAAGGGCGGCGCGAGCCAGGCGCCTCGCGGCGGCGCCTCGCGACGCATATCGATCGCGGCGATCGTTGGCAGCTCGGCCTCGCCATGCCGCTCCGGCAAATCGAGCCGGCGATAGCGCCCGGCCTCGACATTCGCCAAGGTCTCGAGCGAGGGCGTGGCGGACGACAGCACGATCGGCGCGGCCGCGAGACGCGCGCGCACCACCGCCATGTCGCGCGCCTGGTAGATCACGCCGTCTTCCTGCTTGAACGCGCTCTCGTGCTCCTCATCGACCACGATCAGACCCAAGCGCGGGAAGGGCAGGAACAGCGCCGAGCGCGCGCCGACCACGACCGCGATGTCGCCGGCGGCGACGCCCCGCCATGTTTCGCGCCGAATTTTGCTACCAAGCTCGGAATGCCATTCGGCCGGCGCTGCGCCGAAGCGCGCGCGGAAGCGCTCGCGCCATTGCGGTGTCAGCGCGATCTCGGGCACCAGCACGAGCGCCTGCTTGCCCGCGCGCAGCGCCGCCGCGATGGCCTCGAAATAGACTTCGGTCTTGCCCGAGCCGGTCACGCCATCCAAGAGCGTGACCGAGAAGCCGCCCTCGCGAACCTTCGTCACAAGGTCGTTCGAGGCCTCGATCTGATCGGGCGAGAGCGTCGGGCCGGGATGGTCGGGGTCGGGTGCCGGCGGCGGCTTCGGCCGCTGCAATGGCCCTTCGATCAGCGCGCCGGATTTGGCCAGGCTCTTGACCACCGCGACGCCGACGCTGGCCTCGCGCGCGAGGTCGACGGCGCTCATGGCAGGCTTGTCGTTCAGCGCGGCGAGCACGCGGGCGCGCGAGGGAGTGAGCTTGGACGGCGGCGTGGCGCCAAGCACATAGCCTAATCGCGGCGCAGGCGGCTCAAGCGCATCAGGCACGCTCAACGCCATGCGCAAGACCGCGCCGCGGCTGGCCAGCGTGTAATCGGCGACCCAATCGATCAACGCCCGCAAGCTCGCCGGCAGTCGCGGCACCGCGCGCACCGCCGCGATGTCCTTCAGCCGCGCTGGTGCGATGCCGCCTTCGGCCGTGCCCCAAACCACGCCGATGACCTGGCGCTGGCCGAGCGGCACTTCGACGATCGCGCCGGGCGCAACCTCAATGCCTTCAGGCACCCGGTAGTCATAGGCGACATCAAGCGCGAGTGGCAGCAGCACGCTCACACTATGGGGCTCGGCGGCGGTTGCCGTCAGGGTAGGCGCCGTGGCGTGGGGCTCGACCATCCGATAGACTTTCGCAGACGACTCGGGCGCGTCTCAAGTGGAGTGGCATAAGTCGCCACCACAATCGTCATGCCCGGCTTTGAGCCGGGCATCCAGACTTCTTTATGAGACTGGATGGCCGGGTCTAGCCCGGCCATGACGTCGCAGAGAAGGAACGAGCGCCTCGTTGTCTGGCGCAAAGGGAGCAAGAGCGGCATGAAGTTTTTCGTCGATACCGCGGACCTTGGCGAGATCAAAGAGCTCGCCGCGACCGGCCTCCTGGATGGCGTGACCACCAACCCGAGTCTGGTGGCGAAAGCCGGCGGCAATTTCCTCGACACGATCGCGAAGATTTGCGCGCTGGTGCCGGGCCCGGTCTCGGCCGAGGTGACCGCGACGCAGGCCGATCAGATGATCGCGGAGGGACGCAAGCTCGCCGCCATCGCGAAGAACGTCGCGGTCAAGGTGCCGCTGACCTGGGATGGGCTGAAAGCGTGCCGTGCGCTGAGCCAAGGCGGCTCCAAGGTCAATGTCACGCTCTGTTTCTCGGCGACGCAGGCGCTCTTGGCGGCGAAGGCGGGTGCGTCGTTCATCTCGCCCTTTGTCGGGCGGCTCGATGATATCGGGCAGGACGGCATGCAATTGATCGCCGATATCTGCACGATCTATCGCCAATATCCCGACACGATCCATACCGAGGTGCTGGTCGCCTCGATCCGCCATCCGATCCATCTCTTGCAGGCGGCGAAGCTTGGCGCGCATGTCGCGACCATTCCGCCCGACGTGCTGAAGAAGCTTGTGCAGCACCCGCTGACCGATAAGGGCCTGGCCGCGTTCCTGGCCGATTGGGCCAAGACCGGGCAGACCATTCTGGCCGGTTGAGCCGGTGGACCCAGCCCTCGCCGCCGCCATCGATTCCTGGCGCCGGTGGCTCGCGCATGAGCGGCGCGCTTCGCCCAACACGCTGAGTGCCTATCAACGCGATCTCGCGGCGTTCCTCGCTTTCATCACCGATCATCTGGGCGCCGCGCCAACGCTGGCCGATTTGAGCGTGCTCAAGACCAGCGATTTTCGCGCCTATTTGGCGCGGCGCACGACGGATGGCTTGGCCAAGACCTCGAACGCGCGGGCGCTCTCTACGCTCCGCGGGTTCTTCCGTCATCTCGAACGCAATAATTTCGCGGCCAATTCGGCGGTCGCGGGTCTGCGTGGGCCAAAGCTGCCGTGCGTTCTGCCGCGCCCCTTGAGCGTGACCGACGCGCGCGCGGCGGTTGAAGGCGCGCGCCTCGCGGGCGACCCGAACGCGCCGGCCTGGATCGCCAAGCGCGACACGGCCGTGCTGCTGCTGCTTTATGGCAGCGGGCTCCGCCTTGGCGAGGCGCTGTCCTTGCGCCGTGCAGAGGTTGAGCGGTTAATCGGCGATCACCCCTCACCCCAGCCCTCTCCCCCAAGGGGAGAGGGGGCAAGAAAATCAAACGCGCGTCCCCTTTCTCGTGATCCCTCTCCCCTTGAGGGAGAGGGAGGGGCCCATCGCGTCAGCGATGGGAGGGTGAGGGGTGTGTCTGACACAAGCTCGGGCATCGCCACTCTGATCGTGCGCGGCAAGGGCAATAAGGAGCGCGCCGTTCCGGTGCTGCCGGTCGTGCGCGAGGCGCTCGCCGATTATCTCGCGGTGTGCCCGCGTTTCATCGGCGCCAATGATCCGATCTTTGTCGGCGTGCAGGGGCGCGCGCTGAGCCCGCGCGCGGTCCAAACCTTGATGGCGCGGCTCAGATTATCCCTCGGCCTCGCGGATAGTGCGACGCCGCACGCGCTCCGCCACAGCTTCGCGACGCATCTGCTCGCGGGCGGTGGCGATCTGCGCACGATCCAGGAATTGCTCGGCCACGCTTCGCTCTCGACCACGCAACGCTATACGGGCGTCGCCGATGAGGGCATGAGAGCGCAATACGACAAGGCGCATCCTAGGGCGAAAGCCAAAGCGAGCCCAACCTCCCCGTAGATCAGATTTGGGTCGACTACCCAATTTCGCACTCAGTACGCTTGACGTACAGAGTACCGACCGTTACAACTCATGATGATCTTGAGCTTCCGAGACAAAGCGACGGAACGGCTTTATCGGGGCGAACGGGTGCTGCAGTTTGAGCCATTTCGGCGGCAAGCTGAAAAGCGGCTTCGCATTCTTGAGAGTGCAAATCACTCGTTTGCTCTCATGCGGCTGCCCAGTAATCACTTTGAAGCCCTTAAGGGCGACCGCAAAGGACAATTCAGTATTCGGATCAACGAACGTTGGCGTCTTTGTTTCCGATGGCCAGACGGCGACATCGGACCGTCGGATGTTGAGATCGTCGATTACCATCGATAGGAGTTTATATGGCGCGTACCCCCATTCATCCCGGCGAGATTTTGGCTGACGAACTGGCCGAGCTCGGCATGAGCGCCGCCGCGCTCGCGCGGACATTGCGCGTGCCCGCCAATCGTATCAGCCAGATCATCGCGGGCAAGCGCGCGATGACGGCCGATACCGCGCTCAGAATTGGCAAGTGGCTCGGCACTGGGCCTGAGCTTTGGCTGAATCTGCAAAAGACCTTCGAACTCGATCAGGCGCGCGCCGCGATTGGCAAGACGCTGGACGCAATACCCAGCCTAAAGAAGGCAAGCCGCGCGGCGTGATGCGAAGCGCCATCCCCCACGCATGGGGGAAGGGCTCCCTCAAATGTGGATCGCTCTCTTATCCACCGCGAGCGCCGCTTCCTTGATGACCTCGGACAGCGTCGGGTGCGCGTGGCTGGTGCGCGCGAGGTCCTCGGCCGAGGCGCCGAGCTCGATCGCCAGCACCGCTTCGGCGATCATGGTGCCGGCTTCGGCGCCCAGGATGTGTACGCCGAGTATGCGGTCGGTCTTGGCATCGGCCAGGATTTTGACAAAGCCGTCGGTCGCCGACATGGCGCGCGCGCGCCCATTGGCGAGATAGGGGAAGGCGCCGGCGCGATAGTCGATGCCGCCCTCTTTTAGTTGTTCCTCGGTCTTGCCGACCGACGCGACCTCGGGCGCGGTATAGACCACGCCCGGAATGGCGTCGTAATTCACATGCGGCTTTTGGCCGGCGATGATTTCGGCGACCGCGACGCCTTCATCCTCGGCCTTATGCGCCAGCATCGGGCCACGGACCGCGTCGCCGATGGCATAGATGCCCTCGAGCTTCGTCTTGAAATGTTCGTCGACCTCGACGCGGCCGGACTTGTCGAGCGCGAGGCCGAGCGCTTCGAGCCCGAGGCCCTTGGTGTAGGCGCGCCGCCCGACCGCGACCAGCACGACATCGGCACTTAGCGTTTCCGCGGCGCCGCCCTTGACCGGCTCGACCATGAGCTTGACACCGTCATTGGTCGCGCTGGCGCCGGTCACCTTTGTGCCGAGGCGGAATTTGAAGCCCTGCTTCATCAGCGCGCGCTGGAACAGCTTGGCGATCTCGGCGTCCATGCCCGGCACGATGCGGTCGAGGAACTCGACGACCTCGACCTCGGCGCCGAGCCGGCGCCAGACCGAGCCCATTTCGAGCCCGATATAGCCGCCGCCGATCACGATCAGTTTTTTCGGTACCTCGGATAGCGCAAGCGCGCCGGTCGAGGAGACGATGCGCTTCTCGTCGACCGTAACGCCGGGCAACGCGGCGACTTCGCTTCCGGTCGCGATCACGATATGGCGCGCGGTGAGCACCTTTGACGAGCCGTCGGCGCCGGTGACGATGACCTGGTCTGGTTTCGCGACGCTGCCCATGCCGGCGATGGGCGTCACGTTGTTTTTCTTGAAGAGCTGGGCGATGCCCTTGGTCAGCGTATCAACGACACCCGCCTTGTGCGCCATCATGGCGGCAAGGTCGAAGCTGAGGCCGCTAACCTTGATGCCGTGCTTGGCGAAGCCGTCGCGCGCGTGGGCGAATTCTTCCGAGGTATGCAGCAAGGCCTTGGAGGGAATGCAGCCGACATTCAGGCAGGTGCCGCCGAGCGACTTGTCCTTTTCGACGCACGCGGTTTTCAAACCGAGCTGCGCGGCGCGAATGGCGGCGACATAGCCGCCCGGCCCGGCGCCGATCACGACGACATCGAAGCTGTCATTGCTCATGGTGTTCCTTTCGTCGCGTCGTGGCGGGCTCATGATCTGATCGTGGCGGTCAATATAACACCGTCATGGCCGGGCTTGACCCGGCCATCCAGTCTTAGGGGTGGGCCTGGATGCCCGGCTCAAGGCCGGGCATGACGAGAAGGGAGCGGCGATCCCGCCTGGGGCATGGCGATGGCCACCCGGTCTAAAGCTCCAGCAGCAGGCGCTGCGGGTCTTCCAGGCATTCCTTGATGCGCACCAGGAAGGTGACCGCCTCGCGGCCGTCGATCAGCCGATGATCATAGGAAAGCGCGAGATACATCATCGGGCGCACCTCGACCTTGCCCTCGATCGCGACCGGGCGCTCCTGGATCTTGTGCATGCCGAGAATGCCGACCTGCGGCGGGTTGAGAATCGGCGTCGAGAGCATCGAGCCGAATGTGCCGCCATTGGTGATAGTGAAGCTGCCGCCGGTCAAATCCTCGATCGCAAGCTTGTTGTCGCGGGCCTTCTGACCGTAGGCGAGGATCGCCTTCTCGATGCCGGCGAAGCTCAGGCGGTCGGCGTCGCGCAGCACCGGCACAACCAAGCCTTGAGGCGCGCTCAAGGCGACGCCGATATTGTAGAAGCGCTTATAGACGATGTCGTCGCCGTCGATCTCGGCGTTGACCGAAGGAATTTCCTTCAGCGCTTGGATCGCGGCCTTCACGAAGAACGACATGAAGCCGAGCTTGGCGCCGTGTTTCTTTTCGAACGCGTCCTTGTAGGCGGTGCGCGCGGCCATCACCGCGCCCATGTCGACCTCGTTGAAGGTCGTCAGCATGGCGGCGGTGTTTTGCGCCTGCTTCAGGCGCTCGGCGATACGTTTACGAAGCCGCGACATCGGCACACGCTCTTCGCGCTCGCCGGTCGCGCGCGTGACGGTCGGCGCGGGGGCTGGTGCGGGCGCTTGGGGTTTTGCGGCCGGCGCCGCCGCCGGCGCCACCTTGCGCGCCTCGATCGCCGCCAAGACGTCGCCTTTCAACACCCGGCCGCCGGGCCCGCTCGGCTTGATCTGGCTGAGGTCGAGGACGTGCTCCTCGACCAGTTTGCGGACCGAAGGAAGCATGACGGTATCGTCGCGCGCGGCAGCGGGCGCCGCTTGGGCATGGGCGGCCGAGCCATTGGGCTTCGCGGCCGGGGCGCCCGAAGGGGTGACCGGCTTGGCGAGCGGCGTCGGCGTCACGGCGCCGGGCGCGCCTTCGACAATCCGCCCAAGCACGGCGCCGACCGCGACGGTATCGCCCTGCTTGGCGAGCTGCTCGGTCAGCTTGCCGGCTTCAGCCGCTGTCACTTCAAGCGAGATCTTGTCGGTCTCGAGCTCGATCACCGCCTCGTCGCGTTTGATCGGGTCGCCGACCGCCTTGAGCCAGCGCGCGACCGTGGCTTCGGTCACCGATTCGCCGAGCGTGGGAACCCGAATTTCGATCGTCATCGCGGATCTTCTCCGTTGACTGTAACGCTTAGGCGGCGAGGGCCTCGGTCACGAGGGCCTGCTGCTCCCGTTGATGCACCTTGAGCAAGCCGGTCGCCGGCGAGGCCGCTTCGGGCCGCCCGACGTAGCGCACGCGCCTGGCCTTGAGCCCGAGCCCGGCGAGCACCTCCTCGACGCGTCGGTCGACGAAGGTAAACGCGCCCATGTTCCGCGGCTCCTCTTGGCACCAGACGATCTCGGCGTTCGGGTATTTGGCGAGCTCTACGGTCAGGCTCTTGTTCGGAAACGGCGCGATCTGCTCGAGCCGGATCAGCGCGACGTCATTGATCGTCTTCTCGGTCCGCGCCTCCAACAGGTCGTAATAGACCTTGCCGCTGCACAGCACGGCGCGGCGCACCTGGGCGGGCTTGTCGATCGCCGCATCGCCAAGCACCCGATGGAACACCGTGCCTGGCCCGAACTCGTCCAGGGTCGAGACGCAGAGTTTGTGGCGCAGCAGCGATTTCGGCGTCATGGCGATGAGCGGCTTCCTGACATTGCGCCGCATCTGACGGCGCAGGACATGGAAGAACGACGCCGGCGTGGTGCAATTGACCACCTGCATGTTCTGCTCGGCGGCGAGCTGGAGATAGCGTTCGAGCCGGGCCGAGGAATGTTCGGGACCCTGGCCTTCGAAGCCGTGCGGCAGCAGCATCACGAGGCCCGACATGCGAAGCCACTTCGATTCGCCCGGCGCGATGAATTGGTCGATGATGACCTGCGCGCCATTGGCGAAGTCGCCGAACTGCGCCTCCCACAACACCAGCGTATTGGGGTCGGCCAGCGAATAGCCATATTCGAAACCGAGCACGCCGGCCTCGGACAGGCAGGAATCGATGACCTCGAACTCGGCCTGCTGGCCGGGCTTCAGGTGATTGAGCGGCACATGGCGTGCCTCGGTATCCTGATCGATCAATGCGGCGTGGCGCTGCGAGAAGGTGCCGCGGGGCGAATCCTGGCCCGACAGGCGCACCCGCTTGCCCTCGGTTAGCAGCGTGCCGAAGGCAAGCGCCTCGGCCGTCGCCCAATCGATGCCCTGGCCGCTTTCGATCGCCTGACGGCGCTCCTCCATGACGCGAACGAGACGTTTGTGCGCGTTCAGACCCGGCGGGATCGCCGTCATGGCGCGGCCGACGCCGCGCAGCGTCTCGATCTCGACCGCGGTCTCGCCGGCGCGATAATCGCCGCTGGCCGATTCGATACCGCGCCACTCGCCTTCGAGCCAATCCGCTTTGTTCGGCTTGTAGCTCTTCGCCGCCTCGAGCTCCTGGTCGAGCCGGGCGCGGAAATCGGTCGCCATTTTCTCGGCGTCCCTGACCGTGATGGTGCCGTCGGCCACCAGCTTTTCGGTATAAACCTGACGCGGCGTCGGGCGGCTTCGGATCGCGCGATACATGATCGGCTGGGTGAACGCCGGCTCATCGCCTTCATTGTGACCATGACGCCGGTAGCCGAAAATATCGACCACCACGTCCTTGCCGAATTGCTGGCGGAACTCGGCGGCGAGCCGACAAACGTGCACGACCGCCTCGGGATCCTCGCCATTGACGTGGAAGATCGGCGCTTGCACTACCTTGGCGACGTCGGACGGGTAGGGCGAGGAGCGCGCCGAGCCCGGCGTGGTGGTGAAGCCGATCTGATTGTTGACGATGATGTGGATGGTGCCGCCGACGCGATAGCCCTTGAGCTCGGATAGCTCGAGCGTCTCGCCGACCAGGCCTTGGCCGGCGAACGCCGCGTCGCCATGAAGCAACAAGCTCATCACTTTCTTACGTGCGGCGTCGCGCTTGAGATTTTGCTTGGCTCGCACCCGCCCGAGCACGACCGGATTGACCGCCTCGAGGTGCGAGGGGTTGGGCGTCAGCGACAAATGAATGCGCTTGCCGTTGGGCAATTCCCGATCGGCCGACGCGCCGAGATGGTATTTCACGTCGCCCGAGCCTTGTACGTCGTCTGGCCGTGCCGATTCGCCCTGAAACTCGGAGAACACCGCGGCGTAGGACTTGCCGATCACGCTGGTCAGCACATTGAGCCGGCCGCGATGCGACATGCCGATGACGATCTCCTCGACGCCGAGCGCGGCGGCGCGCGCGATGATCGCCTCCATGCCGGGGATCACCGATTCGCAACCCTCGAGCGAGAAGCGCTTGGCGCCCCGGTACTTGATGTCGACGAAGGTCTCGAACCCTTCGGCTTCGTTGAGGTCGGCAAGAATCAGGCATTTTTCGGCCGACGACAGCGCGCTGCGATTGCGCGTGCCCTCTATATGACTTTGAATCCACGCCTTCTCGTCGGGGCGCTGGATGTGCATGAACTCGACGCCGATGCGCGAGCAATAGGTCTCTTTCAGGAGCGCCAGCGCGTCGCGCAACGTCGCCCAGTTGAGACCGAGCACGCCGTCGAAATAGATCGGTCGGTCATAGTCGGCTTCGCCGAAGCCATAAGACGCGGGATCGAGTTCGGGGTGGTGCTTCTCGCCTTCGAGCCGCAAAGGATCGAGCGAGGCAATCAAATGGCCGCGCACGCGATAGGCGCGCACGAGCATCAACGCGCGGATCGAATCGCGCGTGGCCTCCGGCACTTCGCCATTGACCGGCGCGCGCGCGGCGGTGGCCGGCGCCGCGTGGCCATTGACGTGGCCTTGTGCCGACTTGATCTCGGGCTCGGCGTCGAGCTTGGCGAAGAACGCGCGCCAGGCCGGATCGACCGAGGCGGGGTCACTTCGGTATTGCGCCTCGAGGGCCTCGATGAAGGCCGCGTTCGAGCCGTAGAGGAAGGTGAGGTCGTTCGCTGTCATGATCCAAACCGGATAACGCCGCGGGAGAAGGGCCCGCCGTTCTACCGCTTCAACACGGTGAGCATGGTCGCACCGATGGCGGCGGGTGATTCGGCGACTTCTATTCCCGCGCTACGCATCGCTTCGATCTTGCTCCCCGCATCGCCCTTGCCACCGGAGATGATGGCCCCGGCATGACCCATGCGCCGCCCAGGCGGCGCGGTCCGGCCGGCGATGAATCCCACCACAGGCTTCTTAAGTTTTTGCGTGCGTAGGAAGGCGGCGCCGTCTTCCTCGGCAGACCCGCCAATTTCACCAATCATAACAATAGCTTCTGTCTCAGGGTCGGCCAAGAACAGCGCCAGGCAATCGACGAAATTGGTGCCATTCACCGGGTCGCCCCCGATTCCGATGCAGGTCGACTGGCCCAAACCGGCGGCGCTGGTCTGCGCGACGGCCTCATAGGTCAGCGTGCCCGAGCGCGAAACAATGCCGACCTTGCCGCGCTTATGTATATGGCCCGGCATGATGCCGATCTTGCACGCGCCGGGCGTGATGACGCCGGGACAATTGGGTCCGATCAGGCGTGAGCGCGAGCCCGACAGCGCGCGCTTCACGCGCACCATGTCGAGCACCGGTATGCCTTCGGTGATGCAAACGATCAGCGCGATTTCAGCGTCGAGCGCCTCCAAAATGGCGTCGGCCGCGAAGGCCGCTGGCACGTAGATCACGCTCGCCGTTGCCTTGGTCTTGGCGACCGCATCGGCGACCGTGTCGAACACCGGCAGTCCGAGATGCTTTGCGCCACCTTTGCCGGGGGTCACGCCGCCAACCATGCGCGTGCCATAGGCGATCGCCTGCTCGGAATGGAACGTGCCCTGCGCGCCGGTGAAGCCCTGGCAGATGACGCGAGTTTCGGAATCGACCAAGACCGCCATCAGGCTCGTCCTTCCTTGACGGCCTTGACGATCTTCTTGGCGGCGTCGCCAAGGTCGTTTGCAGCGATCAGCGTGAGGCCGGAATTCGCCAGCAACTCGTTCGCCTTTTCGACATTGGTGCCGGCGAGGCGAACCACGAGCGGCACCTTGATGCCGATCTCGCGCGCCGCGGCGATGATGCCCTCGGCGATGATGTCGCAGCGCATGATGCCGCCGAAAATATTGACCAGAATGCCCTTCACATTGGGATCGCTCAGGATGATCTTGAGCGCCGCGATCACGCGCTCGCGGGTCGCGCCGCCGCCGACGTCGAGAAAATTGGCCGGCGCGCTGCCGTTCAATTGAATGATGTCCATCGTCGCCATGGCCAGACCGGCACCATTGACCATGCAGCCGATATCGCCATCGAGCTTGATGTAATTGAGCTCGTGGCGCGAGGCCTCGAGCTCCATCGGGTCTTCCTCGCTCTCATCGCGCAGTTCGACGATCTCCTTGTGACGGAACAGCGCGTTGTCGTCGAAGTTGATCTTGGCATCGAGCGCGATCAGCGCGCCGGCCTTGGTCACGACCAGCGGGTTGATCTCCATCAGGCTGGCGTCGGATCGTGTGAACGCGCTGTAGAGCGCGCGGAAAAAGCCGGGGGCCTGTTTGAGCGTCTCGCCCTGGAGGCCAAGGCTGAAGGCGAGCTTGCGCGCATGAAAGGCTTGAAAGCCGCTCGCCGGGTCGATCGTCACCGTGACGATCTTTTCGGGCGTGTCATGGGCGACCTGCTCGATTTCGACGCCGCCTTCGGTCGACGCCATGATCGCGACTCGGCCCGTGCCGCGGTCAACCACCAGGCCGCAATAAAGCTCGCGGGCGATCTCGCTGCCGCGCTCGATATAGACGCGGTGGACCACTTTGCCGGCTGGTCCGGTTTGCGGCGTGACCAGCGTGCGGCCGAACATGGCCTTGGCCTCGCGCGCGGCATCCTCAGCCGATTTACAAACCTTGACGCCGCCGGCCTTGCCGCGTCCGCCGGCATGGATCTGGGCCTTGACCACCCAGACCGGCCCGCCGGCCTCATTGATCGCGGCCGGAATAGTGGACGGATCAAGAGCGACCGCGCCGTGCGGCACCGGTACGCCGAAGCCTGAGAGCAGGCGCTTCGCTTGATATTCGTGGATGTTCATCGGTTGGTATGCGACGGCCTGGCCGCGAAGGCCGCGCGATTTATAGCACCGCACGACGGTGGTTCAACTGCAAAGGCCCGCATCAGGCCCTCACCTCGGTCACATTTTTCCTAGTCATGTCAAATTCATCGCGGCCATGGCGTCGACCAGGCCCTTGACCGAGGCGACGGATTTGTCGAAAGCGGTCTGCTCTTCGGCGCTCAGCGCGATTTGGACGATGCGCTCGACGCCGCCCGCGCCGATCACCACCGGCACGCCGACATACATCCCCTTTACGCCGTACTGGCCATCCAAATAGGCCGCGCAGGGCAGCACGCGTTTCTGGTCGCCGAGATAGGCCTCGGCCATTTGGATCGCCGACGCCGCCGGCGCATAGAACGCCGAGCCGGTCTTGAGGAGGTTGACGATCTCGGCGCCGCCATCGCGCGTGCGCTGGATGATCTGGTCGAGCCGGTCCTGCTTGATCCAGCCCATTTTGACCAGGTCGGGCAGCGGAATGCCGGCGACCGTCGAATAGCGTGCCAGCGGCACCATGGTGTCGCCATGACCGCCGAGCACAAAGGCAGTGACGTCCTTGACCGAGACGTTCATCTCGCTGGCGAGGAAATGACGGAAGCGCGCCGAATCAAGCACGCCCGCCATGCCGACCACTTTGTTGGCCGGCAAGCCGGAGAATTTTTGCAGCGCCATCACCATGGCATCGAGCGGGTTGGTGATGCAGATGACGAAGGCATCGGGCGCGTGTTGTCTGAGGCCGTCACCGACCGCCTTCATGACCTTGGCGTTGATCGAAAGCAGATCGTCGCGGCTCATGCCGGGCTTGCGCGGCACCCCCGCCGTGACGATCACGACATCGGCGCCCTTGATCGGCGCATAGTCGCTAGCGCCCTGAATGCGTGCATCGAAGCCGTCGACGGGTGCGCTTTGCGCGATGTCGAGGCCTTTGCCCTGCGGCACGCCATCGACAATGTCGAATAGCACGATGTCGCCGAGCTCCTTGAGCCCGATCATATGGGCGAGCGTGCCACCGATATTGCCGGCGCCAATGAGCCCTATCTTGTTGCGTGCCATTCAAGTCCTCCGATTGATTCGATTGCTGCGGCGGTCGATGAATTGTCAGTCAGTCGCGTGACGCGAAGTCGTGCCCTAGCGCCTCAGCACCATCATCTTCTTGATTTCGGCGATCGCCTTGGCCGGGTTCAGGCCCTTGGGGCAGGTTTTGGTGCAGTTCATGATGGTGTGGCAGCGATAAAGCCGGAACGGATCTTCCAGATCGTCGAGCCGCTCGCCCGTGGCCTCGTCGCGGCTATCGACCAGCCAGCGATAGGCCTGGAGCAGAATCGCCGGGCCAAGATAACGGTCGGAATTCCACCAATAGCTCGGGCAGGCGGTTGAGCAGCAGGCACACAGAATGCACTCATAGAGCCCATCGAGCTTGGCGCGGTCTTCCGGCGATTGCAGGCGCTCGGAATTGGCCGGTGCCGGCGTGTCCGATTTCAGCCACGGCTCGATCGAGGCGTATTGCGCATAGAACTGGTTTAGATCGGGCACCAGATCCTTCACCACCGGCATGTGCGGCAGCGGATAGATGCGCACCTCGCCCTTCACCTCGTCGATCGGCTTGGTGCAGGCGAGCGTGTTAGTGCCGTCGATGTTCATCGCGCATGAGCCGCAAATGCCTTCGCGGCACGAACGGCGGAAGGTGATGGTCGAGTCGACCTCGTTCTTGATCTTGATCAGCGCGTCCAGAACCATCGGGCCGCAGGCGGCGAGATCGACGTCATAGCTATCGGTGCGCGGGTTCTCGCCCGTATCCGGGTCCCAACGGTAGATCTTGAAGCGCCGCGCCTTCTTGGCGCCGGCGGGCGCCGCATGGTGCTTGCCGGGCCCGACCCTGGCGTTCTTCGGCAGCCTGAACTCAGCCATTGTGCGCTTCCTTCCTTGCCAGCCCGAGGGCGCCGCTCAATAGACGCGCGCCTTGGGCTGGATCACCTGCACCTCGTCGGTCAGCGTGTAGAGGTGGACCGGCCTGTAGTTGATCAACGGCACGCCATCGTCCTTGAGCCAGGCGA
>CAMDDO010000074.1 GCA_945892755.1 Rhizobium sp. Q54
GCGAGCATCAAGGCCGATGGCGCGCGGGCACGGCTGGTCTTGACGCGGCGTGGACTTAAAGTGCCTCGCCATGTTCATGACGGCACCGAATTGACGCTCGTCCTCTCCGGTGGGCTGACCGCTGAACAGGGCCACTTCAGGCGCGGCGACGTCATGGTGGTCGAGCCGAGCGTGGTACATCGCCCGGTGATGGATGGCGACGAGGATTGCCTTTGCCTGGCGGTGACCGACGGCGCGGTCCGCTTCACGGGCCTGATCGGCCGGGCTCGCCAAATTATGGCCGGCTATTAGGCGTTATTCAGCGGCGGGCTTGGCCGCCTCGCGGCGCGGGTATTTGCCGCGCACATAATCGTCGACGATCTTTTGAAAATCCTCGGCGATGTTCGGGCCGCGCAAGGTCATGGCCTTGCGCCCATCGATGAAGACCGGGGCCGAGGGTGTCTCCCCGGTACCTGGCAGCGAAATGCCGATATTGGCGTGCTTGCTTTCGCCCGGGCCGTTGACGATGCAGCCCATGACCGCGAGCTGCATGGTCTCGACGCCATCGAACTCATCGCGCCAGACCGGCATTTTGGCGCGGACATAGCCCTGGATGCTTTCCGCCAGTTCCTGAAACACGGTCGAGGTGGTGCGGCCGCAACCCGGGCAGGCCGAGACCAAGGGCGTGAATGAACGCAGACCCATGGTCTGCAAGATTTCCTGCGCGACGATGACCTCTTGGGTGCGGTCGCCGCCGGGTTCGGGAGTCAAGGAAACCCGAATCGTGTCGCCAATGCCACGCTGCAAAAGCACACCGAGCGCCGCCGTCGAGGCGACAATGCCCTTCGAGCCCATGCCGGCCTCGGTCAAGCCGAGATGGAGCGCATAGTCGCAGCGTGCCGCGATCGCGTCATAGACGGCGATCAAGTCCTGCACCTGGCTGACCTTGCACGAGATCACGATTTGATCGCGACCAAGCCCAATCTTCTCGGCGAAGGTGGCGCTGTTGAGCGCCGAGGCGATGATCGCCTCGCGCATCACCGCATTGGCCGAGAGCGGCTTCGCCCGCTTGCCGTTCTCGTCCATCAAATGCGCGAGCAGTTCCTGATCGAGACTGCCCCAATTGACGCCGATCCTGACCGGCCGGCGATATTCCGCGGCGACCTCGATCATGGTTTGGAACTGTTTGTCTTTCTTCTCGCGGAATCCGACATTGCCGGGGTTGATGCGATATTTCGCCAGGGCTTCCGCGCAGGCCGGGTGCTCGGTCAGCAGGGTGTGGCCGTTATAATGAAAGTCTCCGATCAAGGGGACGTCGCAGCCCATGGCGTCGAGGCGTTCACGGATTTTGGGGACCGCGGCGGCGGCCTCATGGGTGTTGACCGTCAGACGCACCAGCTCCGAGCCGGCGTCGGCCAGGGCCTTGACTTGGCGCGTGGTTGAATCGGGATCGGCGGTATCGGTGTTGGTCATCGACTGGACGACGACCGGCGCTTCGCCCCCGATCTGTACGTGCCCGACCCTGACGCCGACGCTTTTCCGCCGGCTGATTGGATTGTCGTCCAAGCTCATCGTGATCGCCTCGAACTTGCCTGATTCTGACCGTCTTTTACCACAGGACGAACCGGTCAAACAGGTGAACGCACTAGCAGGCTGCTGAAAAACCCCTCTGGACTGATCTGGCGGCCGGTGATTCGATGTCGTCGTGCGGATGGCACGGGGGCTGGGGCATGCGCGGTTCAGATCAGCGGATCGGATCATTGTTTTCCTACGTCGATATCGAGGCGCGGATCTCGCCCGATCATCCAGTACGTCTGATCCGCGAGCTGGTGAATGACGCGCTGGCGCAGCTCGACGCAGCGTTTGACAGACTGTACGCGGATGAGGGTCGCCCCTCGATCCCGCCTGAACGGTTGTTGCGGGCTTCTCTGTTGCAGCTGTTCTACTCGATCCGCTCGGAGCGCCAATTGATGGAGCGGCTCGACTTCGACCTGCTGTTCCGCTGGTTCGTGGGGCTGGGCATCGACGATCCGGTGTGGGACCCGAGCGTGTTCTCGAAGAACCGGGAGCGGCTGCTCAATACGACGATCGCGCAAGAGTTCCTGGCCGCGCTCCTGACCCTGCCTCGGATCAAGAAGCTGCTGAGCCGGGATCACTTCACGGTGGACGGCACGTTGCTCAAGGCCTGGGCGTCGATGAAGAGCTTCCGACCCAGGGACGGTGGCGGCAGCCCGCCTGACGCCGGGCGCAACGGCGAGCGGGACTTCAAGGGCGAGACGCGCTCGAACGAGAGCCACGCCAGCACGACCGATCCCGATGCCCGGCTCTACCGCAAGGGCAACGGCCGGGAAAGCGTGCTCTGCTATATGGGCCATGCGCTGATGGAGAACCGCCACGGCCTGGCGGTCAGGGGCGAGCTGACGCACGCCACCGGCAGCGCCGAGCGCGAGGCCGCGCTGGACTTGGTGGACCGCCACCGGCCGGGTCGCCGCCCCATCACGCTGGGCGGGGACAAGGCGTATGACGTCGCGGGCTTCGTCGCAGCGCTGCGCGAGCGCGCGGTGACGCCGCACATCGCCATCGACGGTCACCGGACCAAGACCGGCAAGCGCCGCAAGACCGCCATCGACGAGCGCACCACCCGGCATCCCGGCTACGCGATCAGCCAAGTCATCCGCAAGCGTATCGAGGAGATTTTCGGTTGGGACAAGACCATCGGCGGGCTCGCGCAGGTCAAGCTGCGCGGCCTGGCCAAGGTCAAGGCGCTCTTCACCCTCGGCCTTGCCGCCTACAACCTCATCCGCCTGCCCAAGCTGCTCGCGGCGCCCGCATGACCTCCACCGCCGATCAGCTCTCCCGCGCCCGAATACGCAAACGATCAAGGCCGACAATCGTCTCAACGCTCAGTATGAAGCACGCCAACTCGGGTTTTTCAGCAGCCTGCTAGGGGAAATAGCGCCGCGTCGACCAGATCAGCGCCCCGGCGTGTGCAGGAGGCGGGTGCGTTTCTTGATCTGGTTGATAACCAGAAACGTCAGCCCTGTCGCCAGAAGGAGAATCACCCAATTGGTCTCCAACTCCCAATGACCTTCGAGGATCGCATCTGAAACCAATTCGATAACGGAATAGATGGCGACAATCAGAAAAAGCCCATTGTGCTCGCGTCGCAGTACCGTGCGCCAGGAGAAGCCGAGGGCGGGGCGTTTCCAGCCCCTGAGCCGAGGAACGAAGGCCGGCGTACGCTCCGCCCAATCCCGGTAGGGTTGGCCGAATTTCGTTTCCAGGAAGGCTTCTTCGGCCATCGCGATCCGTTCGTAATAGAGCCAGTAGATGAGCACGGCGATGGCGGTGAACCACCAGACCTGCACCATCATGGTCATGCCGAAAAACACCACGAAGTTCGCGACATACAAGGGATGACGAAGCAGGGAATAAAGCCCGGTGGTATTGAGCACTTCGGCGCGCTGCTCGTGCGTATTGCGGCCCGATGTCCCGGCCGGCACAAAGCCGACCGTGGCGCAGCGAAGCGCCAGCCCGGAAAGGCCTACCAGCAGGCAAAGGCCGTCCCAGCCTTCCTCGATCTCCTCGCCAAAGAGCCGCCCGATCGTGCCCGTGTGATAAAGCGCGACAAGGAGAAGCGGCAAAAGAACGAGAGGAAAATAACTACGCCAGCGAAACAGGGTACGGCCCTGCCGGGCGAGACTGTCTCGGATCATCATGGCGTGCGTTTGCCTGTAGCTCCGCAGGTCGGGTCGATACTTAGCACGTTCGCGCTTTGGGACAAGCCCGATGCGAATTTGCGCGACGGTGGGTGACGCGGTGGTTGTCGCTATGACGCACGCTCGCCCAGGTCCCGCATCCGACCGGCCAGACGCCCAAAGCGCGTCTCGCTCATCCCTTCGACCATTCCGATCAGGCAATGGCGGCACGGGCCGATGCCGCACAGGCCGAAAATTCCGCGCTTGAGATTCCTAAGCGTATGCGCTCCATAGAACCAGCGATAGAAGAGCGCCGGCATGCCCATGGTCACGACGATCCGCGCCGAGCGGCCCTTCAGTAGCTTCTTGTGAGAACCGCGCTGGCTCGGTTCGACTGCGAAGCCCGGCCGCAGCACCTGCTCAAGAAACCCGTTCAACAGGGCCGGCGAACTGCCGAGCCAGAGCGGGTAGACGATGACCAGATGCTCGGCGGCGCGGATCGCGTCTTGTGCGGCGACGATATCGGCCACCGCGGCCCCGGCCTCGAATTCGGCCTTGGTCCGGAGCAAGGGAAACCCGAGTCGGGCAATTTCGACGCACTCGACACGATGGCCTGCCGCCCTGGCGCCCTCTTCATAGGCGTCGGCGAGGGCGTGGCAGAGATGGCCGCCAGCCCGGTCCGGGTGGCCCTGAATGATCAGAATGCGTGCCATGGCTGAGGCTCCCTCCTGGATCGCACCATAGGGCGCGCTCGCTTGCCCGGCGTTGATGCCGATCAACTTATCGGGCTGACGACGGCTCGCTGAGAACAGGCATACTGGCGGAATGGCGCTCTCCTTTGGTACGAAAAACACCGGTGCGGTCGCGATCGTCGCCACCACCGACGCGCTGACGGCGGCGATTGGGCGGTTGGCCGAGTCGGACGCGACGGTCGTGCCATTTCTGACCGGGGCGGCGCGGCGCGCCTTGCTCGCCGAGACTCAAGCCCTGCCCTATCGCATCGCGCGGCCCGTGGTTGGCGAGGGCGCACACGCAGTGCGGCAGGACTTCGAGATTTGTACGGCGATCCCAGCCGACAGCCCGCTCCACGCGCTTCGGCGCGTGACCAGCGACGCGCTCGAAAGCGCGCTCGCGCGGTTCGATCCACGCCCACTGGATCATGCGCTCGTTTTGAACGACCTCGTCGTGCAGCGCTACGCGACGGGTTCGGCCGGCATCTCGCCACATCGCGACCACAAGCGCTATGTCGGTCTCGTGGCGCTTGTGCCGCTGTCGGGCTCGGGGCAGTTCGCCGTGTGTGCCGATCGATCGGGTGCCAACGCTCGTGAAGTGTCGGCGCACCTGGGCGATCTCCTTTTGATGCGCGCGCCGGGTCTGTTCTGCCGCATGGACCGTCCTTATCATTTGCTTCGCGACATCACGGCCGAGCGCTATAGCGTCGGCCTCCGGCAGGATTCGACACACGACAATTGAGGAACAACATGAGCGAGTTCGCGACCATGGCCTTGCCGATCGCGCCGACGGCGATCGCGCCAGACGGCTCGGAAGTACGCGCCATGCTTGAGCTCAAGCGCGGCGGCATGGCGCATTTCACCCTTGGCCCCGGCCAGGTCTCGCGTGCCGTGACGCATCGAACGGTCGAGGAGATCTGGTACGTCGTGAGCGGTCGGGGCGAGATGTGGCGCAGGCAGGGCGAGCGCGAGGAGATCGTTGCGCTTCACGTCGGGCTATGTCTCACGCTTCCGCTCGGCACGCACTTTCAATTTCGCGCCGACGCAGGTCACACGCTGGCGGCGATCGGAATCACCATGCCGCCCTGGCCGGGGCCGGATGAAGCCTTTGCGGTCGAAGGGCCGTGGCGACCGAATGCCTGAGCGCCGCTATTCGGCGCTGATCTGGATCGGCTCGGCAACGCGTGACCATTCGGTGTCGCGCTCGCTTCCTTCGTCCCACATGAACATCGCAAAGGTGCCGGGTGCGCCGAGCGTCGTCATGCCGTGATGCCAGGTGCCGCGATTGTAATTGATCGCCTGCTGGCCATGGCATTCGAACGCCTCGAGCCGATCGAGATCGGGCGTGTCGTCCGATTTGTTCGGGCACACCAGTACGAGATAGCGCTTGGCCGAAAGCGGCATGAAGGCTTGCGATGACGCGGGATGACGCTCCATCGCTTTCAATTCAAGCGGCATGGCGCGCGGCTCGGCATGGATGATCGCGAGGTTCGGCTTCAATCCCGAAGCCGCCGAGGAAAGCCGCGCGGCATAATCCTGCCGCGCGCCGTTCGCCGGTATTTCGAGCACTTGGCCGTAGGGCGCAAAACTCTTCGCATCGATCGGGCGAATGGTGATGACGCGCGCTGGGCCTGGGGTGTTCATGGGCTCGGTCTCGACTGGCTGTGGTGGTGCTATCCTAGGCCGGCGCGCCGACAAGTGGCAGGGAATCGATGAGCGTCTTCGAGGCAAGATTACCGGAATTATCCGAGAGCGAGGCGCGCGGCGATCTCGCGGTCATCTATGGCGAAATTCGTTCCTTTGCGCGGCTGCCCTTCGTCGCGCTGCTCTACCGGCACCTCGCAACCCGGCCGGGCGTCTTGCCGTGGCTTTGGCAGGCCCTTCGGCCGGAATTCGCGTCAGGCGCGATCCCAGACGCCGCGAGCCGGCTCGCCGAGGTCGCGCGATTGCCAATCGTTGCGCCGGTTCGCGCCGCCCAGTGGCGCATGGCGGGCCTGACGGCCGAGGATAGAGGTTCGATCGCTCATGTGCTCGACGCCTATGATCGGGCCAATCCGATAAACCTGCTCGTCGCGCGGCTGAGCGTTCGGCTGCTCGTGGGTGGGGACGTGGTCGCGGCGCCCGTCACGGTTTCGAAGCCCTTGGATCGGGCAAACCGTCCGGCGCGCCCTGCCATTCCGCGCCTGCCGCCGCTTCTGCCGGCCTCGGCGATACCGGCCGAGATATCGACGCGCCTCGCCCGGCTCGCCAATTTTGGTCAGCCGGCGGCCGGGGCAATGACGCCGAGTCTTTATCGGCATCTCGCGCATTGGCCGGGTTATCTGGCGCTGCTGCCAGAGCGGCTTGAGACGGCGTTTCTTGACGGCGCCGTCGTGCGCGCGGTCGAGGCCTATCGCCAGGCTGCGGACGCTGAGTCGATTCAGCTCGAGCCGCCGGCGTGCGTCGCGCTTGCGGATCGCGACAGGCCTTCGCCGCAGGCGCTCGGGGATCTGCCGGCGACGCTTGAGGCTTTTGCCGCGTTGATCCCGGAAATGATCGCGGTTGGCCGATTAGCGCGTGCCATGCTGCCACGCGAGCCAATCTAAATGGCGTTGCTCAAAATCGTGCCGTGACGCTGCCCAGACCCTCGATCGTGCCGACCGCGACATCGCCTGAGGCAACCCAGATCACGTCGGCGATGCTGCCGGTCATCACAAACTCGCCCGCGCCGAGGCTGCGGCCGCGTCGGGCGAAATCATTGGCCAACCACGCCAACGCCTCGAACGGATGGCCCATCACCTGGCCGCTCTCGCCGCTCGAGACCGGCTTGCCGTTGATCGTGATGCTGCCTTTGAGCTTGGCCAGATCGAGATCGCGCCATTGCGCCACGGGTGGGCCGAGCACACATCCGGAATCAAAAAAATCATCGGCGATCAGGCTGGGGGCGCCGACCGCGCGGAAGTCCTTGAAGCGGGCATCGACGATCTCGAAGGCCGGCATCACCGTATCAACCGCGTCGGCCACGCTGGCGCGTGTGTAGGGCGCGCGCTCCGGTGGCAGCCGTGTTGAGAGACGCACCGCGAGCTCACACTCGACGCCCGGGTGCACGAATGTATCGTGACGAAATTCGCCGCGTAGGCTCTTGACCATGCGCTGATGGATCGAACCCGAGGCCGGGTTCGGAATGCCCATATAGGCCTGCATTTTTGGATTGGTGCAGCCGATCTTGTGACCGACTACAGGACCGAGACCGACATCGGCGAGCCGCTGATCGAGCGCCGCCTGGATGGCATAAGCCTCATCCGTGTCGCGCGGCCGGCAGTTCTCGGGCAGCACGTCGATCGCGCCACCATCGAGCCGCGTGCGCTCGAAGATCGCGACCGCTTCGGCGATTGCCGCTGGTGTCATCATGGTCTCCTACGTCCTGTTCTCATCGATCGCGATTGAAGTGAATCTGCGACGGGGTCAATTCCAATTCGCAATGTGCGGCTCGCCCGGCGCCATGTGACGCTTCTGTGAGCGGCCAGCAAGGCACGCTCTATTAGGATTCCGAATCTGAAAGCGGAGCAAGCGCGTTCAGACGTGCCCGCTCTATGCGACGTTCACATCGGACGACGGCGCATCAGCGCGGATCGATCTGTCGCCGCTGGAACCTCCCGTCAGTCTGCGCCTCGCGCTTATGGCGACGGCGTCAACGTCATGCCGCAGCCGTGCGGATCATTACATGGCCCGGGCGCTTCGCACCGCGCGGAACTGCCTCGACGATTTTGACGAATGCGTCTAACGCACGCTTGTTTCAGGCGTTCGGTAACACCGACTTGTCACCGCCCGGAATGACAAATTTCGCTATAATATCAATCTATTAAATAGTTAATACAGGGCCGAGGAACAACCCGCGAGTGCACCTGCCGGCTCCCAAGCGCCATTCCGGCGCCGATGTGCTCGATGGCGGAATCGGCAATGACACGCTCAATTATTCCGCCTCGCTGGTCGGCGTCATCGTCGATCTCGATGCCGGCACCGCGTCGGGCGGCGATGCCGATGGCGATACCATCGCGGGCTTCGAGAATGTCATCGGCTCGGCCCATGACGACACGATCACCGGCGATGAGCTGGCCAACAATCTGAGCGGCGGCGCGGGCAATGACACGATCGATGGTGGTCTCGGCAACGATGTGATCAATGGCGGCGCGGGCGCTGACGATCTCGATGGCGGGGGTGACATCGACACGCTCTCCTATGCCGGCTCGAGCGCCGGCGTGACGGTCGATCTAAGCGTGCCCTCGGCCTCGGGCGGCGATGCCGATGGCGATGTCATCGCGGGCTTCGAGAACGTGACCGGCTCGGCCCACGCCGACACCTTGACCGGCGATGGCGGGGCCAATGTCATCGCGGGCGGCGCGGGCGCCGATGTGCTCGCCGGCGCCGGCGGTGCCGACACGATTTCCGACGGCACCGGCGCTGATACCATCATCGGCGGCGATGGCGCCGATCTGATCAACCTTGCCAATGACGGCACGACCGATTTGATTGACTACAACGCGATCTCGGAGGCCGGAGACAGCATCACGGGCTTCAATGCAGGCGCCGTGCCGGGGCCGGGCGACCAGTTCGATGTGCAGGATCTCTTGACCGGCTTCGCCGGCGCGACGCTCGCCGACGCGGTGCTCGGCGGCTTCGTGACCTTCGCCGATTCAGGGGCGGGCGGCACGCTGGTGCAGGTCGATGGCGATGGCTTGGGCGACTCGTTCACCACGGTCGCGACGCTCGAAGCCATCGGCTTCGTCGACATTGCGACCAGCGAGGCGCTCCTGGCCGACAACATCATCGTTACCTGAACACGCGATTATCACGGCGGCACAAGGCGGAGCAATTGCTCCGCCTTGTTCGTTTTGGGCGGAAAACCGCGCCCCGTCATGGCATTAACCATGATCAGTGTATCAAAACTGATACGCCATCGTGCCTGCGCTTTAACCGAAAAAGGATTGAAATTTACCAATTCGCGGGGCTCAACCCCGTTAGGAGACGCGCCCGCGCAATGGCGGGCGCCGCTCTGCAGCCGGTGGCATGAATTCACGTCGCCGGCCAACCATGAAGGGAGGCATAGAGCGACATGGCCATCATCACTTTGCCCGACACCAGCATCGCCGGCACCGCCGGCAGCGACATCATCACCAGCACGCACGCCGGGTCGGGCCCGGTCACGATCAATGGCGGCGGTGGGAACGACATCGTCACCTCGACCAATTTCGATGACACCATCACCACCACCACTGGCAATGACATCATCAAGGCCGGCGGCGGAAACAATTGGGTCAATGCCGGCGATGGCGCCAACAACATCACCACGCTCGGTGGCAATGACACGATCGTGGTCGGCATCGGCAATGACTTGATCAACGCTGGCGATGGAACCAACACGATCATCGATAGCGGCGGCGCCAACGTGATCACGACCGGCACTGGCGCCGACAATATCACCACCGGCAATGGCAATGACGTGATCAACGCGGGCGCCGGCGAGAACGTGATCAATGCCGGGGCCGGCAATAACGTGATCACGACCGGCAACGACAAAGACGTGATCACGACTCTCGGCGGCAATGACGTGATCAACGCCGGCGGTGGGGATAACACGGTCAATGCCGGTGACGGCAACAACGTGATCACGACCGGCTCGGGCAACGACGTGATCAACACCGGCGCTGGCAATGACGTGATCAATGCCGGCGATGGCACCAACGTGATCAATGCCGGCGGCGGAAACAACGTGGTCAGCACCGGTACCGGCAACGATAACATCACGACCGGCGACGGCAATGACGTGATCAGTGCCGGCGCGGGCAATGACGTGGTCAATGCCGGCGGCGGAAACAACGTGGTCAATCTCGGCGCCGGCAATGACACCTTTATCGGCGGCGCGGGCAATGATTTCTTCAGCGGCGGCACGGGGAACGATCTGTTCGATGGCGGCGCGGGCATTGATACCGCGAGCTATTCGGATTCCTCGGACGGCGTTTACGTCAACATCCGGGGTGAATTCCCGACCGACTTGGCGCCTGGGGAGGCTCCGCCGCCTCGGCCCGGCGACGGCTATGCCGTAGCGCTCTTGACTGAACTCGGTCTCAATCCACCGGCGACGCAGAACTTCGCGGGCCTCGACGAATTCTTCTTCGGCGTCAACCCGTTCGACCTCGCGCCCACGATAAACGGCCTCAATCCTGGTCCCGGCATCGTGATCGGCGACTACACGCCGCCGGGCCCGCCGCTCGGCGTCGGTGATCCCGGGTTCGATACACTGCGCAGCGTGCAGAACATCGTCGGCTCCAACTTCCGAGATTTTCTGCTCGGCAGCGACGAGAACAACTCGATCGACGGCCAGGGCGGCAATGACATCGTCCTCGGCGATGACGGCAACGACGTTCTGCGCGGCGGCGCGGGCAATGACGTGCTCGGCGGCGATCTATTCGCAGGCGGCGCCGCCAATGGCAATGACACGATGTTCGGCGATGCCGGCAATGACGTGCTGATCGGTGGCGCCGGCAATGACATCGCCAATGGCGGCGCCGGCACTGACTACATGACCGGTGGCCTTGGCATCGACACGCTGAGCTATGCGGGCTCGCCGGCGGTGGCCGGCCCGCCCACAGGCGTGACGGTCAATCTCGACACGTTGTTCGCGAACGGCGGCCATGCGACCGGCGATATTTTTGCCGACGACTTCGAGAACCTGATCGGCTCGTCGTTCAACGACGTGCTGACCAGCAGCGACGTGGTCAATACCATCGACGGCGGCGCCGGCAACGACACGATCAACCTCGTCGGAAATTCGGGCTTTGGCGTTGCCGGCGACCTGATTTTCGGTGGCGCCGGCAACGATACGTTCAACGAAAGTTCCGGCATTGACGACGATACCTTCGTCGGCGGCGCCGGGAATGACATCATCAATCTAAACGACACCTCCGATGCCGACGTGATCGACATGAATCCCGGCGACGGTGTCGATACCATCAACGGCTTCGACATCGATGGCGGCTTTCAGGACACGCTCGACATCAACGACCTGATCTCGTTCGGCGGCGGGTCGTTGCAGGATGCGGTCGATCAGGGCTTCGTCAATCTGCTCGGCGCGAATGCGAATGCCGATACCGTCGTGCAGGTCGATTCGAACGGGGGCGGGAACCTGTACGTCACGGTGGCCACCTTGGTCCTCGTCGGCTTCACCAACGAGACCGACATGGCGACCAACGTACTCGCCGACAATATCGTGGTTGCCTAGCAACGACGCGACGTCGTTGATTGCGAGAGGGGGCTTCGGCCCCCTCTTTTTTTTGCCCCCTCTCCCCTTGAGGGAGAGGGCGGGGCCCATTGCAGAGCAATGGGAGGGTGAGGGGTCCAGCGCGAACACCCGCCACCCCTCACCCGCCTCCCCTCGGGTCTACGTCCGAGGGTCGGCACCCTCTCCCTCAAGGGGAGAGGGAAGCAGCCGCTCGCCCAAGGCCGCGCGCACCTGATCGACCACGCCGGCCCAATCGCCGGCGCTCGTCTGGCGGAAGAGGCGCATCGAGGGATACCACGGACAATCTTCGCCCGCTTCGCCATAGCGCCAGTCGCCGCCCTTGGAGAGCATGACCCAGACCGGGCGGCCGAGCGCGCCGGCCAAATGCGCCACCGCGCTGTCGATCGTGAGCACGAGATCGAGCGCCATGATCGCGGCGGCGGTGTCGTGGAAGTCGGCGAGGCGGGGGCCGAGGTCGATCACGCGCGCGCCGAACACCGCGTCTTTCAATTGCGCCGCCTCCGGCCCGACCTGAAGCGAATGGAGCCGCAAATCATCGAGCGCGGCCAAGGGCGCCAGCGCCGCGAGCGGGCAGGAGCGCCGCTGGTTGATCCGGTTGGCGGCGCTGCCGGCCCAGACGATGCCGAGCGTGAGCGCGCGTCCCGTGGCCTCGAGCGCCATCGGCTCGGGCGGCGCGACATAGGGCACCGCGTTCGGGATGCGCGCGAGCTCCAGGCCAAGGACGTGCGGCACGCTCAGGAGCGGCGCCGCGAGATCGTGGGCGGGCAGCGGCGCATCGGCTGGTACCACGGCCGCAACGCCCATCATGCCCTTGAGCAGGCGCGCCAGCGGACGCTGGCAGGCAAGCACGACCGGCCCGCCATGCGCCGCCGCGAGCGCGGCGAAGCGGGCGAATTGCAGCGTGTCGCCGAAGCCCTGTTCGGAATAGAGCAGCAGCGTCTTGCCGGCCAGGGGCTCGCCCCGCCATTCGGGCGCGCGCGTCGCGACCGGCGTGACGCCCTTGAGCCGGCGGCGGGCCTCATAGTCGGCGAGACCGTTCCGGTAATCGCCCTGCTTCAGGCGCGCGAGCGCCCGATTAAAGCGCGCCTCGTCGAGCGCGGGGTCGAGCGCCAGAGCCCGGTCATAGGCCGCGAGCGCCGCCGCGCCATCGCCCATGGCCTCGAGCGCCGAGCCATAGGCGCTCTCGGCTTCGGCGCGATGGGGGTCGAGCGCGAGCGCGCGGGCGAGCGCCGCTTTCGCCTCGTCGGGTCGCGCGGCGTCAAGCAAGGCGGCGCCGAGATTGAGCCAGGCCAAAGGCAAGAGCGGCTCGAGTTGGCTGGCGCGTTCGCCATGGCGGATCGCCTCGTCGAGTGCACCGGTGCGTCGCAGGGCCTCGGCCAGATTGGCGTGCGCCTCGGCATGGTTCGGTGCCCGCGCAACGCTCTCGCGGAAGCGCTTGACCGCCTCGGAATCGGCGCCGAGCACGAGCAAAGCGACGCCGAGGTCGTTCCTGATATCGGCGGAGGATGGCTTGTCGAGCGCGGCGCGCTCCAGCGCCTGCCGTGCCTCGGCGGTGCGGCAGAGCGTGAGAAAGGCCCGGCCCAGGCGATGGCGCGCCTCGATGAGCCCGGCCGAGGCCGCCTGGTCAAGCGGGCCGAGCGCCTCGGCCGTGCGGCCCGCCGCGAGCAGCACGCAGCCGAGCGAGAGCTTGAGCGAAGCGGCCTGGGGTGTTCGCGCGATGGCGTTGAGCGCGACCTGTTCGGCTTCGGCGAAGTCGCCGGTCTCGATCAGCGTCGCGGCGAGATTGAGCGAGGCGTCGATGAAGGTGGGATCGACGGCGAGCGCGGCCCTATAGCCCTCGATCGCCGCTTGGTGTGCGCCGAGCTGACGTTGTGCGCTGGCATGATTGTAATGCAGGCCGACGTGGTCGGTGTGGTCGGCAAGCACCGGCTCGATCAAGGCAGCCGCCTCGGCCGCGCGATCGAGCGTGAGCAGAAGGCCCGCCAGATTATTTCGAATCGTGATGTCATTCGGCCGGCGCGCGAGCGCGCGCGCGAGCAAGGCCGCGCCTTGGTCAACGGCGCCGCGCTGCGCGGCGATCACGCCATGGAGGTGAAGCGCGTCGGGCTGGTCCGGGTCGGCCTCGAGAATCGCGGCGAGCACGCGCGCCGCACCGTGCGGATCGCCGGCGTTGAATTGGCGGAGAGCGCGTTCGAAATCCCCGCCCGCAGGGCGCGCGGCTCCAGCTTCTGGCGCCGGTCGCGGCGCGAGCGGCCCACCGGCCTCGGACCGCAATGATGTGGCCATGCGCGATTTCCTCGGGCCGTCTTGTCTAAGCCCGAAGTCTAGGCCCGCGCGGTTAACTCCGTCTTAACCCCGGGTCCATCCAGGGTTTCGCCCCGGCGGGCGGGCGGCCTAGAGCACTTTCAACCTAACCAGAAACACCCCCCACCCTGGCCCTCCCCCACAAGGGGGGAGGGAAATGAAATTTGAGCGGCGGGCGTCCTTTCCTCTTTTTCCCTCCCCCTTGATGGGGGAGGTCGGCGCGAAGCGCCGGGTGGGGGTGGGGCCAATGATTCTATCTCCGCTGAAAGCGCTTTAGTGGTCCGATTCGGCGATGGGATGGCTCGTATCCGTTCGCATCGCACCGTTATTGCATGCCACTGGCCAGGACGGACAGCGACGCCGATGCGAAGGGGCAGGGCGCAGCATTGCCCGCGCCATCGGCGCAGCCGATCAGGCTGAGCCTGAGTTCGACGATCCCGTTCTTCGGCACGCGCGCCTCGGTCTCGCCACGGAAGCGCAGTCGCGGCCCGATTCGCTCGACAAAGGCGACCGCCAATTTGCGGCTGAAATCGGCCGCCGTGATTTGCAGGATGGTTTCGATGGCGGGGTCGGCGCCCTCGGCGGGTATCCGGGATTCGACCGCGATGACAATGGGTTCCCCGCCGGGCATGGCGTCGCAACTGGCCAACAGCTCATGGGGCGCCGTGACGCGCTCGGGTTCGAGCGAAATTCGCCAGTTGCAGCCATAGGCCTTGGCCGGCGACGACGGTATGTCTCGCGCCATCTGCTTGGGCAGGCGATTGGCCTGACGGATTTCCATGTCGGTCGGCGTCGGCTGGGCGGTTTGTTGGGTTTTGGTGCAGGCGACCAGGGCCAGAGCCAGTAAAATCGGACCGAAACGTCTCATCGCGGGCATCCTTCGATTGTTGGGCTAGTCAACCGAGAGCGCCAGGATTCGACTGACCTGGCTGAGTGGCCGATCGCTCTCTTTCGCATAGGCGCAAATGATCGCCTGGGCCTTTTGTCGGGCCGCCTTGCCCGAGAAGCCGCCGGCGTGGCCCGCATGGGCCTTGAGCGCCTTGGCGACGGCCTCGGTCGGCAGAAACGTATCCTTGCCCGCCTGGCGCAGAAAATAGGGGCCGGAGGCGCCGCCCAATTGCTTGAAGCGCTTGGTCAGGTCGTCCCACAACTCAATCGTTTGCTCGGGCGCGAAGCTCGCCAAATGGGCGCCGAAGCCGCCATGGGTCGCGCCTAGCTCGCAAATCGCCGCCGCGTTGTGCCGCGTCGCGCGGAGCTTGCCGAGATGGCGGATCAGGCGCGTATCCTTCATCAGCGCCTCGATCGCCTCATCGCTCATGGCGCGCACGCGCTTCGGCTCGAAGCCGAAAAAGACATCCTCGAAGCTGGGCCACTTGGCTTCGACCATCGAATGCTTGAGACCGGCCTGGAACACCCGGAGCGATAATTGCGAGAAATAGCGGTCATCGGTCATGCGCTTCAGCGCCGCCGCGCTTTTCGGCTTGTGGAGCAAAGCCTCGAGCGCCTCCGCTCCGCCATGGCGCTTGGCGGCCATTGCCAAAATTTTCGCGAAGGGTGTCATGGCGCGATGGTAATTGGTCCGAGCCCTTCGCTCAATCGCCTCGGCTTGCCGCTTTCGGCGCGGCTGGTAGAGTGCGTGCCAGATGAATTTCAGGAGAACTCCGCCATGCCTGTGATCAACCGCGTCGCCGCGCTGCATGAGGAGATGACCGCGTGGCGCCACGAGCTTCATGCCCATCCCGAGCTCGCCTTCGAGGAGCACAAGACCGCCGATTTCGTGGCGAAAAAACTCGCCGAATTCGGCGTCGCGGTGCATCGGGGCTTGGCCGGCACCGGTGTGGTCGGCACGCTCAAGGGGCGCCCGGGCCCGCGCGCCATCGCGCTCCGCGCCGATATGGACGCGCTGCCCATCGTCGAGGCCAACGAGGTGGCCCATCGCTCGACCGCGCCCGGCGTGATGCACGCCTGTGGCCATGACGGCCACACCACCATGCTGCTCGGCGCAGCCAAGCATCTGGCCGAGACCCGGAACTTCACCGGCACGGTGCATTTTGTGTTCCAGCCGGCCGAAGAGGGCGGCAGCGGCGGGCGCGTGATGGTCGAGCAGGGCCTGTTCCGCGAATTTCCGGCCGAGGCGGTCTATGGCATGCACAATTGGCCGGGTCTGCCGGCCGGTCAGTTCGGCGTGCGTGCGGGCGCGGTCATGGCCTCGTTCGACGTCTTCGATATCGAGGTCAGGGGGCGCGGCTCGCATGCCGCGATGCCCAATCACGGTGTCGACCCGGTGGTGGCGGCGGCACAAATCGTCTCCGCGCTGCAGACGATCGCGAGCCGCAATGTCGACCCCGTGGAATCGGCCGTGGTCAGTGTGACGCGGATCCACGGCGGCGACGCCTATGGCGTGATCCCGGATGTCGTGACGCTCGCCGGCACCGTCCGGACCTTCAAGCCGGAGCTTCGCAACTTGGTCGAGAAGCGGCTCGGCGAGATCGCGCGCTCGGTCGGCGCCGGGATGGGCTGCGAGGCTGCGGTCAAATACGAGCGGCGCTACCCCTCGACCATTAATACGGAAGCCGAGGCGGTGGATTCGTTGGGCGCCGCCCAGGCGGTGGCGGGCGGGGCCAATGTGCTGACCGATCTGCCGCCGTCCATGGGCTCGGAGGACTTCGCCTTCATGCTCGAGGCGAAGCCCGGCTGCTATGTCTGGATCGGCAATGGCCCGCGCGAGGGCGGTTGCGTCTTGCACAACGCGCATTACGACTTCAACGACGCGATCCTGCCCGCCGGCGCGTCCTATTGGGTCAGCTTGGTCGAGCGGAAACTGGCTTGAGGACAGGGCCGCCCCCGGCCTTGACAAGCGGGGGCAAGGCGCGTTTTCTCTCGCCTCTCCGGCGCGGGCCTCCGCGCCGCTTACAATGTGCGGCTGTGGCGGAATCGGTAGACGCGCAGCGTTGAGGGCGCTGTGGGAGAAATCCCGTGGAGGTTCAAGTCCTCTCAGCCGCACCAAAGGCGACAACTCGCCCCTCCGGGCGAGCATGGTGCGAAAGGCCGGCCCGCGTGGGCGGCCGTGGCGGAACTGGTAGACGCGCTAGCCTCAGGAGCTAGTGGGGGCAACCCCGTGGAGGTTCAAGTCCTCTCGGCCGCACCAATCGAAGAGGGAGAGGACGCGCGGCTTGTCGTGCCGCTCGGCGCGGCATGACGGCGCGAGGCCTGGCGCCGAGGTTCCATCGGTTTCCGGTCGCATTGATTAACCAAAACCCGCATTCCCCGAGTAACCCGCTGAGTTTGCTGTCCTGATGGCGGTATTTGTCATATAATTCATTGTGTTACAGGCGGAGAGGGACGGGTTTCATGGATCACCCAGAGGGTGCGGGTTCCGGGCGGGGTGATCGGGTGGATTTCGA
>CAMDDO010000075.1 GCA_945892755.1 Rhizobium sp. Q54
GCAGACGATGCCGTCGCGCTCGAAGGTCATCACCGACGTGGTGACCGAGATGCCGCGCTGCTGCTCGATCTTCATCCAATCCGAGCGCGCGCGGCGCCGCTCGCCCTTGGCCTTGACCGCGCCGGCCAGATGGATCGCGCCGCCGAGGAGCAGGAGCTTCTCGGTCAGCGTGGTCTTGCCGGCGTCGGGGTGCGAGATGATCGCGAAGGTGCGCCGGTTCATGGACGGCGCGGCGGCGGCAGGTGCGGCCACGAGAGGGGCGTCGAGGGTCAAGGGAAAGCGATCCAGGCTTGAAGTCGTTGGGGCGGCGGGCGTCCGCGCCTGTCATATAGGGGCCCGCGCCCCGAGGCTCAAGGCGAATGGCGTCCGCCCGGCATGGGCGCGGGCGCGAGGAGGGCGCGGGCGTGGGCGCGGGCGCGAGGAGGGCGCGGGCGTGGGCGCGGGGAGGGAGCCCTACCCCGCCTTGCGTTGCGCGATTTGGAGCTCGGCCACCACCTGGTCGGTCATGACCGTGCGGCAATAACCTTTCAGCGCCTTCAGCGAATTGTCGTGGCGCTCGCGCGTATAGGTGGCGCAGGCGTCCGCGACGAGGCTCACCAGATAGTTCTTGTCGCAGGCGTCGCGCACCGCGCCCTCGACGCACTGGTCGGTATAGATGCCGGCGATGGCGAGCCGCTCGACGCCGAGATTTCGAAGCACATAGTCGATGTTGGTCGAGTTGAAGACGCTCGACGACGATTTCGGAATGACGATCTCGTCGCCCTCGGGCGCGATCGCGTCGATCACCTTGCCGTCCCACGAGCCCTTGGCCACGTTGAAGCCAGTGATCTTGTAATCCAAGCTCCGGTCGCGCCCGTCTTGGGTGAGGCTTTCGATCGTGGTGAACAGGACCTCGACGCCGGCCGTGCGGCAGGCCGCGATCAGGCGCTTCAGATTGGGCAGCGCGGTGCGCTCGAATTGCGTGAAGAATTCGCCGAAGCGGGCCTCGAACTGGGCCGCGCTCAGGCCGTCGAACTCGCCGCCATTGCGGTGCGCGCAATAGTTCTGCACATCGACGATCAGAAGCGCCGAGCGCCCGGGCAGCAAGGGCACATCGCGGGTGGTCGGCCAGGATGGCGTGGTCATGGGGTTCCTCCGACGTGGTTCTCGCGCCAGTCTAGCCGATTTCGGCGCGCCGCCCTATCATCCCGACGAGCCTCGAATCGCAAGCCCGGAATGACCGCGCCCTTCGTCTTCGATCCCGCCCGCCTCGCCGCCAGCGACCCGCCGCCCCTCGAGGTCATCAACCAGGACGGCGCGGCCGCGCTGGTGCTGTGCTGCGACCATGCCTCGAACGCCGTGCCGGCGCACATGGCGGGGCTCGGTCTGCCCCCGGCCGAGCTCGCCCGCCATATCGGCTGGGACATCGGCGCCGCGGCGGTGACGCGCTTGCTCGCCCGGCGCTTCGGCTGCCCGGCCTTTCTCTCGGGCTATTCGCGCCTGATCATCGACTGCAACCGCCCGCTCGATTCGCCGACCTCGATCCCGCCGATCAGCGACGGCACCGTGATTCCGGCCAACCAGGATTTAAGCGCGGCCGAGCGGCGCCTGCGCCAGGCGTTCTTCTTCGCGCCCTATCACCAGGCGATTGCGAACTTCCTCGAGCGCCGGCTGAGCGCCGATGGGCCGCCGCCGGTCTTCGTCTCGCTGCACAGCTTCACGCCGGTGATGGAGGGCTTCGCCCGGCCCTGGCAGATCGGCCTCCTGTTCGAGCATGACCGCCGCCTGGTCCAGCCCTTGAAGCGCGCTCTGCTCGCGCTCGAACCGCGCCTCTTCATCGGCGAGAACGAGCCCTATGCGATCAAGGGCCCGTCGGACTATTCGATCCCGGTGCACGGTCAGGGCCGCTTCCTGCCCCATATCGAGCTCGAGCTGCGCCAGGATCTGATCGAGGCCGAGGCGGGCGCCGCGCACTATGCCGAGCTGATCGCGCGCGCGCTCGACGCCGTGCTGGCCGACCCGGTTTTTCGCCAAATTCGAAGTCCCGATTAAGCCTTCGGCAACCACGAGGCGCTAGTGTTGCGATGCTAACGGATGCGACCCATCCGTTGGCTGAATCGCACCACCAGCCCATTGATCTGGTGGTCCGATTCACCAGACGCTTGGGAACCAAGCGTCTGGATCGGACCACTAGGGTCCAATCAAGCCATTTTTTAGCTAGGACCCACGACATGCGCCGCGAAGGCCGTTTCTTGCTACGTTTCCTGGCGTTCGCGCTCGCCATCACGGCGCCGTTCGCGCTGCATGTCGACGAGCTGTTCGCCGGCCCCTTGCGCGTTGCCACGCTGGCCAGCGCGCCCAAGGCGGAGAACGCGACGAGCGCCGCGATCAGCGGTCCGGCCCGGGCGATCGAGGGCGACCTGCTCGAGATCGCCGGCAAGCGCGTCAGGCTCTTCGGCATCGACGCGCCCGAGATCGAGCAGAGCTGCCGGGTCATGATCTTCGCCTGGGGCTGCGGCGAGGATTCGCAGAAAATGCTGAGCGCGCTGATCGCCGAGCGCACTGTCGCCTGCACCGTGGTGACGCGCGACGTGGTCGGCCTCAGCGCCGCGCTGTGCCAGACCGAGGGCGTTCAGCTCAACGAGACCATGGTGCGCATCGGCATGGCGCTGGCCAGCTCGAGCGAGCCCGGCACCTTCGCGGCCGAGGAAGCCGCCGCCGCGCGCGAGGGCGTCGGCGTCTGGCGCTCGACCTTCGACAAGCCATGGGAATGGCGCGCCGCCAACGCGAAGTAGCGCGGCTCGCGGCGCCACCCTTTTTGTCACACGCGGGCGCGACCCGCGCATCCAGCCTTCCCCAAGGCATCCGAGGTGTCGAGGCGCCTGGATTGCCGGGTCACCCGCGGGTCATGCCCGCGGGCGGCGATGACGTTGAAGGGAAGGCGCGGTCGAAAGTGCGAGCAAAAAAAAGAGGGGGCCGAAGCCCCCTCTGATCCGTCATGTCGCGCGCGTCGCGCCCGGTGCGCGCGCGCTACGCCACGATGATGTTGTCGTCGAGCTGGGTCGCGGCGGTCGCGAAGGCGACGCCGACCAGCGTCGCGACCTCGCTAAAACTATCGGCCCCGCCATTCTGATCGACTTCGACGACGGTATTCGCGCCGCCACCGGCGCTGGCCAGCTGGACGAAGCCGGCCGCGATCGCGTCGCTCAGATCGCCCGGCCCGGCGAAATCGATCAGGTCCGAGATATCGAGCCGGTCGCCCGGTCCCGGCACCGCGCCGGCGTGGAAGCCGAAGATGACGTCGACGCTATTGGACATGTTAAGATCAACCAGGTCCGACGTGTTGTCGGCCGCGAGAATGATCACGTCGACGCCCGCTCCGCTGTCGATGACATCGGCGCCGCTGCCGTCCGAGATGGTGTCATTGCCTTCGCCCGTCGTCACCGTGTCATTGCCGCTGCCGGTGGTGATCGTGTCCTTGCCTTCGCCCGTCGTCACCGTGTCATTGCCGCTGCCGGCGTTGATGGTGTTATTGCCCGCGCCGGCATTGATGACATCGCTACCGCTGCCGGTGGTGATCGTATCGCTGCCCGTGCCGGTGGTCACAATGTTGTTGCCGGCGCCGGCATTGATGATGTTCAGGCCACCGCCGGCATTGATCACGTCATTGCCGTTGCCCGTGGTGATCGAATCGTTGCCCGCGCCGGCGGTCACCGTGTTGTTGCCGGCGCCGGCGTTCACCACATTGTTGCCATCGCCGGCATTGATGACGTCGAGCCCGCCGCCGCTGGTGATCGTGTCATCGCCCGAGCCGGTGGTCACGATATTGTTGCCGTGGCCGGCGAAGATGATGTTATGGCCGCCGCCGGCATTGATGGTGTCATTGCCGCCGCCGGTCGTGATCGTGTCGTCGAACGCGAAGGTGGTGATCTGGTCGTTCCCGCCATTGCCGTTGACGGTGACGTTGCCGGCGAAGGTGCCCGTGATGACGTCGCTGCCGCCCGTGCCGTTGATCAATTGATTGGGATTGTCTGCCATGCTCGTCTCCCTATGAGAGCGTGTTGTTGGTTCGGCCGCGCCTCGCGCCGGCTTCGGCCGTTCTTTCGAGGCGCGGCAGCCCGCCGCCACGCCACGGAAAGATCAATCATGCTTCGCTTTGGCCCACCGCACAAGCGGGCCAGGCGCGCGCGCCGGGTATTATTGGCGCCGGCGCAATAGCGGCCAAGTGTAACGTTTCTGAAATAGTCGGCGCTATTGGCGAGGCGCGCGGCTCAAGCCTGGTCCTCGGCGAACGAGCCGAATTTGCCGTGGGCGTAAAGCAGCGGGCGCTGATTGGGCGCGGCGCGCACCGCCTGGACGCGACCGATCAGGACGGTGTGGGTCTCGGCGCGGAAGGTCTGGCCGAGCAGGCAATCGAAGCTGACCAGCGCGTCCAGCAGGACCGGCGCGCCGGTCTTGAGCGTGTCCCATTGGCCGTGCGCGAAGCGCTCAGACACGCGCGCGCGGTCGGCGAACAGCTTGGCCAGCGCCAAATGGCCGACGCCCAGCACGTTGACGCAGAAGACCTTCGATTGCAGCGTCGGGTCGTGCGCGCCGGCCTCGCGATTGACGCAGGCCAGCAGCGTGGCGGGCTCGGCCGAGAGCGAGCAGACCGCGGTCGCGGTCAGCCCGATGCGGCTCGCGCCGATCGCGGTGGTCACGATGGTGACGCCGGCGGCGAGCAGCCGCATGCCCTGCTTGAACGCGCCGGGATCGACGCCGTTGACCTCGGGCAATTCGTCAATATGGAAATCCTCGAAAAACGGCATGCCCGGACTCCTGGCGACCCCATCTAGCCTCTGTTTAGCACCACGAAGCGCGCGGCGCCGTCAAGCCGGAAGAGGCGAGACCAGACTGTCGCCATCATTGCCATTGCCGGGCTCGACCCGCTTGCGATCTAATACCCCCGTTTCGACGAGGCTGATGCGAGGGGAAACGCCATGCCACAGATCCAGGAGCCCGAAGGCCACTTCAAGGTCTCACAAGCCGACCGGCGCGTGATCGAGGAATTCAAGAAATGCCCGGTCGGCCACCATTCGCCCGAATTGCAGCAGGTGCTCAACAGGTTTCGCGGCGCGCCCATGGCCGATAAATACTGCCTGATCATCGAGACGCCGTTCAAGAAATGGCGGCTCGGCATGACCACCGGCGATCGCGCTTTGCCGGTCAAGCCGCTCGACAAGACCTTCACCTCGCTCGAAGAGGCGGAGTGGCACGTCTTCAAGCTGCGCTGGAAGATGTACACGGGCGAGACGCTGAAATAGGCCCGCGGCGAGGCACGCGGATCAACACGCGAACAAGGGGGACGCGCCATGCTCAAGCTCACGGCCTATGCCGACAAAATAAGCGTCGTGCCGGGCGAAGAGATCAGCTTCATGGTCAATTGCGAAGCGGGGTCGAGCTACAAGTCCGACCTCGTGCGCCTGCGCTGCGGCGATGAGAACCCGGCCGGTCCGGGCTTTCAGGAAAAAGTCATCAAGTCCTCGGCGAGCAAGAGCCATAAGGGCCGCAAGCAGGTGATTCATGCCGGCTCGTTCGCCTGCGTCGCACCCGCGCCCGCGCTCGAAGGCCTCGAGAGTTTTACCTTGCAGGCCTATATCTGGCCCACGACGCCGGCCAAGGGCACCCAGGGCATCATCTCCTATTGGCGCGAGAAGCCGAAGAAGACGGGCCTCGCGCTCATCATCACCAAGCGCGACGGCTCGCTCGCGGCCTGCCTCGGCGATGACGAAGGCAAGATCGAGGTGATCAATACGGGGAAGCCGCTGGTCGCGCGCGAGTGGTATTTCGTCGCGCTCTCCTATGACGCCAAGACCAAGGAGGTGAAGCTCTATCAGGAGCCCTTGAAGGCCCATGGCCGCACCGACGATCGCGCCTTCCTCAAGCAGAAATCGACCCTGAAGGCGGTCGGCAAGCACGAATGCCCGCTCGTCTTCGGCGCCTATTTCGACGAGATGGACAAGGGCCGCGTGGTCTGCAAGGGCCACTTCAACGGCAAGATCGACAGCCCCCGCATCGCCAATCGCGTGCTGACGCGGGCCGAGATGATGGAGGCCGCGCGCGGGCCGATTCCGTCGCATCTGATGGCCGACCTGGTCGGCGTCTGGGATTTCTCGCTCGGCATCACCACCACCACGATCACCGACATCGGGCCCAATCGTCTGCACGGCAAGATCGTGCAAATGCCGGCGCGCGCCATGACCGGGCACAATTGGGACGGCAGCGAGATGAACTGGCGCCACGCGCCCGAGCAATATGGCGCGATCTATTTCCACGACGACGATTTGATCGACGCGGAATGGCAGGTCGATTTCTCGCTCAGCGTGCCGAAGACCTTGAAGAGCGGGCTCTATGCGATGCGGCTCCGCGCGGGCGATTCGGAGGATTACGTGCCGTTCGCGGTGCGCCCGCCGCGTGGCAAGGCGACCGCCAAGGCGGTTTACTTGATGCCGAGCGCGAGCTATCTGGCCTACGCCAATGAGCGCATGGCGACCGACGCGCCGCTCGCGCAGCTGTTGACCGGCAAGCTCTCGCTGCTCTCGGCGCAGAACATGTATCTCGACCAGCACCGCGAATATGGCGCGTCATGCTATGACGTGCATTCCGACGGCTCGGGCATCTGCTATTCCTCGCGCCTTCGCCCGGTGCTCAACATGCGGCCGAAATATTCGTGCTGGCTCGGCGGCAAGGGCTCGGGCATCTGGCAGTTCAACGCCGACACCCACATCGTCGATTGGCTCGATTCGACCGGCATCGACTATGACGTGGTGAGCGACGAGGATTTGCACCATGAAGGTCTCTCGCTGATCGAGAACCATCAGGTGCTGATCACCTCGACCCATCCGGAATATTGGAGCAAGGAGATGCTCGATGCGCTCGAGGCCTTCAAGGCCAGAGGCGGGCGCCTCATGTATTTGGGCGCCAACGGCTTCTATTGGCGCATCGCCTTCCACAAGACCGTGCCGGGCTGCATGGAGGTGCGGCGCAATGAGGGCGGCATTCGCGCCTGGGAGGCGCGCACGGGCGAGTACTATCACAGCTTCAGCGGCGAATATGGCGGGCTGTGGCGGCGCAATGGCCGCGCGCCGCAATCGACCGCCGGCGCCGGCTTCTCGGCGCAGGGCTTCGATCTCTCGTCCTATTACCGCCAGAAGCCGGACGCCAGGAACCCGCGCGCCGCCTTCATCATGAAAGGCATCAAGGCCGACGAGCTGATCGGCGATTTCGGCCTGGTCGGCGGCGGCGCGTCGGGCCTCGAGCTCGATCGCGCGGATCGCATGCTCGGCACGCCGCCCAATGCGCTCGTGCTTGCCTCGTCCGAGAACCACACCAACATCTATCTCGTGGTGTGCGAGGAAATTCTGATCAACTATCCCGGCATCAGCGGCCAGGAGAACGACCTGGTGCGCGCCGACATCGTGTTCTACGAGCTGGCCTCGGGCGGCGCGGTGTTCGCCACCAGCTCGATCGCCTGGGGCGGCTCGCTCAGCCACAACAAGTACAAGAACAACGTCGCGCGCATGACCGAGAACGTGCTGAGGCGATTCATCGAGCCGACGCCGTTCGCGTGAGGGACAATCCCTCCCCCGTCAGGAGCAGTTGCGAGACAGGGCACACCCTCCCTCGCCCCTTGTGGGAGAGGGAGGGGCCCGCGGCGAAAGCCGCGGGAGGGTGAGGGGTCGCAGCCATCAAACAGATCGACGCCGGAGGCAATTTTCACAAGTCCCCTCACCCGCCGCTTCGCGGCGACCGGCAACGCATGCGTTGCCGCCCACAAGGGGAGAGGTAAGTTCTGCGATCGTCTTTTGGAGCAGACCAAATCGTATCGGTGAGGTGCCACCATGCTCACCATCCTCATCTATGTCGGCGCGGCGGCGGCGGAGATCGCCGGCTGCTTCGCGTTCTGGGCGTGGCTCAGGCTCGATAAGCCGGCCTGGTGGGCGGCGCCGGGCGTCGCGTCGCTCGTGCTCTTCGCCTATCTGCTCACGCTGGCCGATGCGCCGTTCGCGGGCCGCGCCTACGCCGCCTATGGCGGCGTCTATATCGTCGCGTCGCTGGTCTGGCTCTGGCTGATCGAGGGCGCGCGCCCCGACCGCTGGGACGCGATCGGCGCCGGCGTGTGCCTCGCCGGCGCGGCGATCATTCTGTTCGGGCCACGGACTGCCTGAGCCAGCCCGCCCTTCCTCCGTGCCTCACACCCTGGTCACCGCGCGCCTTCCGAACACGCCATAAGGTCGCCACAGCAGCGTGATGATGACGAGCACCAGGAGCGCGGGATAACCGAAGCGCGTGCCGGCGCCGAATTGCACGCCGGCCTCGATCAAGCCGAGCACGATGGCCGCGAAGAACGCGCCCGGCACGCTGCCGAGCCCGCCGACCACGCAGACGATGAACGCCTTCATCATCGGGTCATAGCCCATGGTCGGCGCCAGCGTGGTGATCGAGGAAATCATCACGCCCGAGACCGCGGCGACGATGCCCGAGAGGCCCATCACCTGGGCGAACACCCGCCCGACCGGCACGCCCATCAATTGCGCGGCTTCCCGGCTCTGCGCGGTAGCGCGAATCGCGCGGCCCATGCGCGTCGCCTTCAGGATCGTGGCGATCGAGATCATCAGGAGCGCGCTGACCGCGATGATGACAAGGTTCTGCCAGGGCACGAACACCGTGCCGATCTGGAAACCGAGCGAACGGTCGACGCCGAAGGGCTGGGCCACCGGATAGGCGCCAAACAGTTTCAGCACCGCGTTCTCGAACACCATGGCAAGGCCGATGGTGGCGAGGATGATGTTGGTCTCGAAACCCGGGCGCTTATACATCCAGCGCACCACGCCGTAATACATCAGGAGCCCGAAGGCGAAGCTCGCCAGCATCGCCATCGGCAAGCCCAAACCATTGGGCAGGCCGGCGCTGACGATCGCGGCATAACAGGCATAGGCGCCGACCGTCAGCAGCGCGCCATGCGCCATGTTGAGCATGCCCAGCGCGCCCCAGAGCAGCGACAGCCCGACCGCGCTGACCGCGTACATCGAGCCGAGCAACAGCCCGCTGACGATAATCTGGATGAAGGATTCCATGGGCTAGGCTTTGAGCCGGTTCATTGCGGCCCTCTCATCGCGCGCGGCGCTCCTCGATCAGGTGCTTCAGGCGCTGCGAGGCACCCGCGCCGAGATAGACCTCGACCACGGTCTTGTCGCGCACCAGGCCCTCGGACGAGCCCTCATAGATCTTCTCGCCATGGTGCATGATCATGACCCGGTCGGAGAGCGCGACCAGGAAGCGCATGACGTGCTCGATCAGCACGATTGTGACGCCCGAGCGGCGCACGCGCTCGACCAGCTTCATCACGTCGTCGATCTCGTGCGGGTTCAGACCGCCGACCGGCTCGTCCATCATCAGGAGCTTCGGCTCGCTCGCCAGCGCGCTCGCCATCATCAAGAGCTTGCGCTGGTAGACCGGCAGGTTCTTGACGATCGCGTTGCGGACATCGGCGAGGCCGACCAGGTCCATCGCGTCCTCGGCGCGACGCTTGGCTTGGGCGCTGACGCGAAAGCCCGGAATCACGATATTGCGCTGGCCGAAATAGGCGCCGACCAGCACGTTCTCGCGCGCGGTCAGCGTGTCGTAGCCGGCATTGAGCTGAAAGGTGCGCACCAGTCCCATATGGCAGAGCGCCTGCGGGCTCGCCTTGGTCACGTCGCGCCCGTCGAACATGACGCGGCCCTGGTCGGGCGCGGTCAGCCCGGTGATCACGTCGAACAGCGTGGTCTTGCCCGCGCCATTCGGCCCGCCAATGCCCAAGACCTCGCCGGGCCGGACATCGAGGCTCAGCCGGCTCACCGCGGCCATGGCGCCATAGTGCTTGCTGACGTCCTCGCAGGCCAGCAGCGGCCGCGCGCCGTCGTCGCGCCCCTCATTCATGGCGGCCATGACGAATTCTCAAACAGGCTCTTATCCCCCGGAACTCCGGCCCCTGATGCGTCGCGCTCATGCTCGCAGACAGGGGACCCCGATTCAAGCGCACGACGCGCCGGTGCGCGCCATCCTGATCCGTTGCGACGGCTTCGGCGTCGTGTTATCGGGTTGCCCTCCCCGCCGCGCCGGGCGGCGGGGAGGCGGAACCAATTATTCGGCGGGAGGCAAAGGAATGGCGCGCCGTTTCAAGATGAAGATCGCAGGCCGCACGGTCACGGCCGAGCTCTTGGACGACAAGGCGCCGCGCGTCGCGGCGGCGTTCGCCGCCTGCCTGCCTTGCGACTCATTCTCGACCCACGCCAAATTCGCGGGCGATGAGCTGATCATCATGGTGCCGTTCCACGCCGACGCCGAGAACGAGATCCTCAACGTCAAGGCCGGCGACATCGGCTATTACCCGGGGCGCCAGACCATCTGCATTTTCTATGGCGACGTCATGCCGTTCGGCCGCGTCTCGCTTTTCGCGCGCGTCGTCGACGGCCTGCCGGCGTGCCAGGCGGCGGGCAGGAAGATCCTGAAATCCGGGCCGATCAAGGCCCAGCTTCGGCCGGCTTGAGGAGGCGCGCCATGGCACGGATCAGCACGAGTGAGATGATCGCGCAGCTCGAAAAATTCACCGCGCGAAACTGGCGGGCCGAGCCCGCCGACATCAAGGCGCTGCGCCGCTTCAAGCGCCCGCCGATGGGCAATCTGCCCTGCGTGCTCTACGCCAATTTCGACACGTTCTGGCTGGGCGAGAACATCCAGGTGCTGCGCGACCTCGCGCGCGCGGGCGACATGACGGTGGCCGTGCTCAACCGAACGGCGGCGGCGCTGGTCACGCGCCACGCCGCGCGCCTCGGCAAATGGAAGATGGTCGACACGGTCAAATTGCTGAACCAGATCGTGCGCTATTTCGAGAGCGGCGGCGCGACCTCGCATCAGGCGTTCGTCAAGGTCGCGCATGCGATCATGATCGCGCTCGACCGGATCAATACCTGGATCGACGCCCTGATCCCGTGGGCCGCGCTCGACCGCAAGCTCAAACTCAACCCCGCGCCGCGCTGACGATGGCACCGATGACCGTAGGCATATTCCTGATCACCTCTCCCCTTGTGGGAGAGGTCGCCGCGCAGCGGCGAGTGAGGGGTCTAATGAAACTTGTCCCATCCCCCTCACCCTCCCGTCACTTCGTGACGGGTCCCTCCCTCTCCCACGAGGGGAGAGGGTGCTCTCTGTGCCTGTTGCTGAACAGAGCGAGGTTCTGATGTGTGGCATTGGTGGCATCGTCTTCAAATCGCGCCTGCACGGGCAGAAGACGGGCGAGATCGCCTATCGCATCCTCCACAGCATCTATCGGCGCGGGCCGAACTCGACCGGCGTCGCGCTCTGGCAGGACAATGACGAGGGCCTGACCTATGTCGGCGTCAATGTCGAGACCAAGGGCATGGGCCCCAAGGTGATCGAGCTCCTGGACGAGCTCGGCACGGTCAAGGCGGTCAATGACGGCGACGGCTTCATCCGCGCCGCCATCAAATACAAGGGCGATGACCACGATCTGGTCGACGCGATCGACGGGCTCGGCAAGGGCGTCACCTGCGCCAGCATCGGCTCGCACATCGAGGTCTTGAAGCACATGGGCGGCGTCGCCAACCTCGAGGACAAGTTCAAGCTCTCGGCCTATGACGGGCGCGTCGCGATCGGGCTGACCCGCTTCGCGACCGAGAGCTCGATCGACTTCACCCACGCCCAGCCGCTCGCGGCGCGCGGCGCGCGCGACCTGATCGTCATGCACAACGGCCACATCACGAACTATCACCGGCTGCGCTGGCTCTATGAGAACAAGAAGGGCTACACCTTCACCACGCGCAATGATTCCGAAATCCTCTGCGCCGTGCTGTGGCATGAGATGAGCCAGGGCGCCAGCTTCAAGGAAGCGCTCAGCTCGACCATCGATCTGGTCGATGGCTGCTTCAGCTACATCGCCATGCACGGCAACGAGATCGCGCTGGTCAAGGACCGCTATGCCGCGAAGCCGATGGTGGTCGCCGAGAACGACGATTTCATCGCGATCGCTTCCGACGCCTGGGCGATCTGCGAGGGCGTGCAGCGCGAGGTCAACGTCTACGAGCCGGGCGCCGGCACGGTCACGACCTGGCGGCTGCAATGAGCGCGAAGGAAAAGATCGCGCTCGACTGCGACAAGCTCGGCATTCACGAGATCAATCTCGCGATCCGCAAGGCCGCGACCGACGGCATCAAGACCGTCGAAATCCTGCACCCGATGGCGCGCCACAATCTCGGCGTCGCGATCACCGATCCGATCCACCTCGTCTACAAGGGCGATGTCGGCTATTACGCGGTGTCGCTTTCCGATCAGGTGACCGCCGAGATTCACGGCTCGGCCGGTTGGGGCATCGGCGATAATCTGATCCGGGGCGAGGTCATCGTGCACGGCAACGCCGCGACCGCGGCGGCGCCCTCGCTCCGCGGCGGCACCGTGGTGGTCAAGGGCTCGGTCGGGCCGCGCTCGGCAATCGGGCTCAAATCAGGCCAGCTCGTGGTCGGCGGTGGCGCCGGCTACATGACCGGCTTCTTCATGCAGAAAGGCCGGCTGATCATTTGCGGCGACACCGGCGACGCGATCGGCGATTCGATGTATCAGGGCGCGATCTATGTCGGCGGCACGATCGGCTCGATCGGCTCCGGCTGTCGCTATGCCGATATCGACGCGGCCGAGCGCGACGAGCTCTACGCCACGCTCGACAAATACCAGATCAAGGCGCCCAAGGCGTTTCGCAAGGTCGAGTCCGACCATTCGCTCTGGCACTTCGACAAGAAGGAATTCGAGGTATGGAAGGACGTCCTCTAAGGGGCCCGACCTATAGCGGGGTCTGGTCGCCGGACGCGATCGAGGCGATCCAGGAGAAGGCCGAGCTCGGCCGCTATCAGATTCGCGGCCAGGCGACCAAAAGGCGCGATCTGCCCTCGTTCGACGATCTGGTCTTCGTGCCGGCCGGGCTCTCGCGCATGCCGCTCGAAGGCTATCGCGAGCGCTGCGACACGCGCATCGTGATCGGCGAGGGCCGCGTCAAGCGACCCTTGGTGCTCGATCGCCCGATCATGATCGCGGGCATGAGCTTCGGCGCGCTCTCGGTCAACGCCAAGCGCGCGCTCGGCCGCGCGGCGACCAAATGCGGCATCTCGACCTGCACCGGCGATGGCGGCATGCACCCCGAGGAGCGCAAGAACTCGGCGAAGCTGGTCTACCAGTATTTGCCGAGCCGCTACGGCCTGACGCCCTATGACATGCGCAAGGCCGACATGATCGAGGTGGTGTGCGGCCAAGGCGCCAAGCCCGGCACCGGCGGCGTGCTCCTGGGCACCAAGGTCTCGGCCGAGGTCGCGCGCATGCGCGATCTGCCCGAAGGCGTCGATCAGCGCACGCCCTCGCGCCATCCGGATTGGATGGGCGCCGACGATCTGCCGGTCAAGATCCAGCAAATCCGCGAGGCGGTCGATTACGAAATTCCGGTCTCGGTCAAGGTCGGCGCGTCGCGCATCGCCGATGACATCAAGCTGATCGCGCGCGCAGGCGTCGATGCCATCGTGTTCGACGGCATGGAGGGCGGCACCGCGGCGTCGCCCACCATTCAGCTCGACCATGCCGGCATCCCGACCATCGCCGCGATCGCCGAAGCCGCCGAATCCTTGCGCGACATGGGCCTGAAGGAAGACATCAAGCTGATCGTCGGCGGCGGCATCAGGGACGGCGCGGACGCCGCGAAGTGCATCGCGCTCGGCGCCGACGTGGTCTATATCGGCACCGCCGCGCTGATCGCGCTCGGCTGCCACCGGCCGATCCATGTCGAGGATTATCATCGCCTCGGCACCACGCCCTATGAGTGCCAGCATTGCCATACCGGGCTCTGCCCGGTCGGCATCACGACGCAATATCCGAAGCTGATCGAGCGGCTCGACCCCGACGAGGGCGCCGAGCGCGTCGCCAATTTCCTGAACGCGATGACCATGGAGATTCAGCTTTTCGCGCGCGCCTGCGGCAAGAACCGCGTGCACGACCTCGACGGCAATGACATGAAGGCGCTGACCATCGAGGCCTCGATGATGACCGGCGTGCCGATGGTCGGGCTCAATGGCCGCGTGCCGAAATGGCGGACGTACTAAAGGGCGCCGGACGATTTTGGTTCAGGGGACTTCCATGGCTAAATCAACACGAAAGACCACCGACGCGGTTGGGCGCATGGTGGTCGAACTCAAAAAGCAGGGCGTCGAGTTCGTGCGCTTCGAGACGCCCGACCTGCACGGCGTCGGGCGCTCGAAGCTGATCCCGATCGAGCGCGTCGAGCACTATGCGCGCGCCGGCCTCAACATGTATGGCGGCGTGCTCGCGCTCGATACCGCGTCCTCCGTGGTGCCCGGCGCGCTCTACAACGAGCAGGTGAATTACGCCGACCAGCGCCTGGTGCCCGATCTCGACACGCTGGCGCCGGTGCCCTGGCTCGACCGGACCTGGCGCCTGATCTGCGACGGCCAGTGGGAAAACGGCACATGGCTCGAGGCCTCGCCGCGCCGCATCGTGCGCCGGCTCTTGGCCGAGCTCGACCGACTCGGCTACGTCGCCGAGATGGCGCACGAGTTCGAGTTCTATATTTTCGATCGCGAGACGCAGAAGCCGCTCTTCCCCGGCGTGCACATCTTCAACAACACGCGGAACGAAATGCTGCCCATCGTGCGCGAGCTGATGAATCACTTGCGCGCCGCCGGGCTCGAGATGATGACCGCGAATGTCGAGTATTCGCCGTCGCAATATGAGCTGGTCTATCGCCACGCGCCCGGCATGAAAGCGCTCGACAACGCCTTCACGTTCAAGAACGCGGTCAAGGAAATCGTCACGCGCGCCGGGCTGAACGCCACCTTCATGTCGAAGCCGGCGGCCGACATCGCGGGCTCAGGCGCGCACTTCCACATCAGCCTGCTCGACAAGAAGACCGGCAAGAACGCCATGCTCGAGAAGGGCGCCGTCAACCACATGTCGGCCCTGACGCGCTACTTCGTGCAGGGGCTGATGGATCACGGGCGCGGCGCCATGGCGTTGTTCGCGCCGACGCCCAATTGCTATCACCGGCTGAGGCCGCACACCTTCGCGCCGTCGAATATTTCGTGGGGCGTCGAGGATCGGAGCGCGATGGTGCGCGTCAAATATGCGGGTGAACCCTCGATGCACGTCGAGAACCGCGTGCCCTCCGGTCTCGCCAATCCCTATCTGACGGCCGTCGGCACGCTCGCTTGCGCGCTGCTTGGACTCAAGGAGAAGCGGCCGTTGCAGCCCTCGTCCGGCGGGCCGTCGGAGGAGAACCCGAACCTGCCGCGCTTCCCGGGTTCGCTCGAGGACTCGCTCGCCGCGCTCGAAGCCGACAAACCCCTGCGCGCGCTGCTGGGCGAGGAGTTCGTTTCGGTCTTCGGCGTGGTCAAGCGCTATGAGCTCGCCCGCTTCCGCGGCCACATCACCGATTGGGAACGGAACGAATATCTCGACGTGTATTGAGGGGATTCGGAACTTACTGCGCCGCTTTCTCCTCGCTCGCGAGCGCCGCGTTGACGCGCGGCATGACGTCGTGCGCCATCAATTCCATCGAGCGGATCAGCTTCGCGCCGTGGCGTTCGTCGATCAGGTCGGTCGCAGTCATCAATATCGTGCCGAACGGGCCGATCTCGCGCTTGAGCCGGACGATCTGCGCCGCGACCGAGGCGGGGTTGCCCGCCATCACTAAGGTCCGACAGGCGAAGTCGGGCGTCAGTTCGTCATCGGGCATCGCCGGATCGGGCTTCAGAATGGCGTGAAAGCCCGCGCCTTTGACCAGCGTGATCAGATAGCCGAAATAATGCGCGAACGGCCCGTCCGGATCGCGCACATAAGCCTTCGCCTCGTCGTCATCGTCGCCGACGAAGATGGTGCGCGCGACGCGCCAGTCCGCGCCATGCGGCGTGCGTCCGACCTGCCGGCAACCTTCGACGAAGCCCTGCCAGTGCGTCTTGATGTTCTCCACGGGGACGAAATTGGCCGAGATCACGCCCCAGCCGCGCGCGCCGGCGCCGCGCGTGCTGGCGGAATTCGGGCTCATCGCCGAGGCGACGATCGGCGGATGCGGCAATTGATAGGGCCTGAGCACCTTGCCCACGCCGATCTCGTTGTAGACATGCTCCTTGAGCGCGACCGACCAGTATTTGCCCTTGATCTCGAACGGCGCCTCGGCGCGCCACAGCTTCAAGACCGTGTCGATCGACTCGACCGCCATCTCGCGCCGAACCAGGGGGTCGGTGATGCCGAACGCCTCGAAGTCGCTGGCGAGGCCGCCCGGGCTGACGCCGAGAATCAGCCGCCCCTCGCTCAAATGATCGAGCAGCGCGGCGTGCGCCGCGACCTGCACCGGGTGGCGCTGCGGCAGATTGATCACGCCGGTGCCGAGCTTCACCCGCTTGGTGCGCGCGATCAGATTGGCGAGGAAGATGAACGGACAACTGACCGGCTCGGACAGCGTCGTGTAATGCTCGCCGATCCAGAATTCGTCGAAGCCGAGCGCGTCCGCGCGTACCGCGATCTCGACGTCCTCCATCAGCACGTCGTGCGTCTCGCGCCGGTGATCGTTGACCGGCATCATGAACAGACCGAGCTTCATTGGATTGTCACCACCCGGTACAGCGCGCCCAGCGCCCGACCACCGACTCGGTCGCGCCTTCGACCACGTTATAGTGCGAATACATCGCGGCCGTCGCGCAGGAATGATTAGGCAGCACCCGCACGCGCGCGCCGATCGGCAGGCGCTCATAGTCTTGCGCGCCGCGCACCCGGATCAAGCCATGCTCCTGATTGAGCTCGGCGACCGCGAGCCCGGGCAGCCTCGCGCGCGCCCGCTCGTCCAAGACATAGCCGAAGCCGGCATCGGGCAAGAAGTCGTGCGCGCCCTGGTCCTTGGTCAGCGCCATGAAGCCGGCGTCGATCAGAATATGTCCGGCCTTCTTGTTGTGGCCGGTCACGCTCGCCAGCACTGAAACGGCGATGTCCTCGACCTTGCAGACGCCGAGCGAAACCATGGTCAGGTCATAGAACACGTAATTGCCCGGCCGGATTTCGCTGAGCGAATCGAAGCGCGTGCCGAGCGTGGCGGTTGGCGTCGCGCCGGCGCTCAGGGTCGGGCAGGGCAGACCGGCCTGCTTCAAGCGCTCGGCGGCACGGATCAAGGCGCGCCGCTCGTCTTCCGCCACGGCCTGAATCGCGGCGGCGCCCTTGACGTGATAGGACTGGCCGGCGTGCGTCAGCACGCCCGCCAATTGGCTATAGGGCGGCAGGTTCAGAATTCGCCCGAGCGGCACGAGCTCGTCCGCCTCGGGCA
>CAMDDO010000076.1 GCA_945892755.1 Rhizobium sp. Q54
ATTGAACGCCCGACCATAGGAGAGCCCCATGAAAGCTGCCGTGCTACACAAATACGACCTCAAGCTCAAGACGCCCGAATTCGTGCGCTATGAAACGGTCGACGATCCGAAAATCATCAAGCCGACCGACGTAATCGTGCGCGTCGGCGGCGCGGGCGTCTGCCGCACCGATTTGCATCTGGTCGAAGGGGTCTGGAGAGGCGCCATCGACCTCAAATTTCCGCACATCATGGGGCATGAGAACGCCGGTTGGGTCGAGGCGGTCGGCAAGGCGGTCGAGAGCGTCAAGGTCGGCGATCCGGTGATCTGCCATCCGCTTGTGACCAGCGGGCACGATCTCGCCTGCCGGCGTGGCCACGACATGCAGGCAGAGGACTCGAGTTTTCCCGGCCTCAATGCGGCGGGCGGCTATGCCGAATATCTGCGCACCGGCGAACGCACGCTGATCAAGCTGCCAAAGTCGCTCGCACCAAAGGACGTCGCGCCCTATACCGACGCCGGGCTGACCGCCTATCGCGCCGCGAAGAAGGCCTCGCGTCATTTGGTACCGGGCGAGTTCGCGGTGGTGATCGGCGCGGGCGGGCTCGGCCATATCGGCATCCAAGTCCTGAGAGCGCTCTCGGCCGCCGAGATCATCGTGGTCGACCGCTCGAAGCTCGCGCTTGGGTTAGCCAAGGAATGCGGCGCCGATCATGTCGTCAAGGCCGATGGCGGCGAGCTCGACGAGGTCTTGAAGCTGACCAAGGGCAAGGGCGCCGAGGCGGTGATCGATTTCGTTGGCGAAGGCGGCTCGATCGAAAAAGGCCTCGCCATGACGCGCAATGCCGGCAGCTATTACATCGTCGGCTATGGTGGCAAGATCGAAATCCCGGCCGTGACCATGATCATCACCGAGAAGAACATCATCGGCAATCTGGTCGGCACCTACCCCGAGCTGGTCGAGCTGATGGCGCTAGCCGACCGTGGCCTGGTCACGCTCGCGACCAAGGAATACAAGCTGAAAGACGCCAACAAGGCGCTGCACGATTTGCATGCCGGCACGGTCAAAGGCCGCGCGGTGCTGATTCCATAGGCTGCGGGCGCACGCTCGAGGCGCTATGATGGCGCCGAGACGCGTACGGAAGACGAACACTCAAGGGAGCGGGTCGTGGCGGGAATGACAACGCTGGTGGCCTATGTCAAGGCGAAGCCGGGCAAAGAGGCCAAGTTGAAGGAAACGCTACTAGGCCTGGTCGGCCCGACCCGGAAGGAGGCCGGCTGTATCGATTATCATCTACACGTCAGCGATGATGATCCGCGCATGTTCATGTTCTACGAGAACTGGCGGTCACGGAAGGATCTCGACGAGCATCTGAAGCTGCCACATTTGCTTGCGTTCTTCGCCTTGCACCCGGAATTGGTCGACGGCGAGGTTCCGCTCCATTTTTTCACAATGCTGAGCGAACGTCCGCGCTGACATCGGCGCCTCCCGCTCAAATCGGAGACACGCCATGAACGACATGCCCGGGGCCGAGCCCCGCATCATCAAGCCCGAGGACATCGCGCCCAAATTCAATTGGGGCCGCGCCATTCCCGCACCGGGCCACATGGCGGTCGATTTCGAGGAACGCATCGATTTCCGCCGGCTGCACAATTACCGCGTCGCGCGCGCGCGTCAGGCCATGGCCAAGGCGGGCCTCGGCGCGCTCTTGACCTTCGATTCCAACAACATTCGCTATCTGACCTCGACCGTGATCGGCGAATGGTCGCGCGACAAGATGAGCCGCTACGCGCTCTTGGCCGGCAATAGCGATCCCCATAGCTGGGATTTCGGCTCGGCCGCGACGCACCATCGCCGCACCATGCCGTGGACCGACCCGAAGCATTTCCACGCCGGCATGCTTGGCCTGCGCGGCGCGGTGCCGCCGTCCGCCGGGCTGATGAAACAGGCCGCCGAGGAAATCAAGTCGCTGCTCGTCGCGCACGGCGTCGGCAACATGCCAGTGGGCGTCGATATCGTCGAGCCACCCATGATGCACGAGCTCGAGCGCGCCGGCATCAAGGTGGTCGACGGCCAGCAAGCGTTTTTGGACGCGCGCGAGATCAAGAACATCGACGAGCTGATCCTGCTCAATCAGGCCGCCGCCATGGTGGATGGCGTCTATCAGCAAATTTATGAGGATCTGAAGCCGGGCGTGCGCGAGGCCGATCTGGTCGCCAACGCAACCAAGAAGCTCTATGAGATGGGCTCGGATCAGGTCGAGGCGATCAACGCAATTTCGGGTGAGCGCGGCAATCCGCACCCTCATAATTTCACCGATCGGCTGATCCGGCCGGGCGACCAAGCCTTCTTCGACATCATCCAATCCTATATGGGCTATCGCACCTGCTATTACCGCACCTTCAATGTCGGGCGCGCGACCAGCGCCCAGCGCGACGCCTATAAAAGGGCGCGCGAATGGCTTGATGCGGCGATCGCGTTGATCCGCCCCGGCATGACCACCGACAAGGTCGCGGCGTGCTGGCCGACCGCGCAGCAGCTCGGCTTCGCCAATGAGATGGAATGCTTCGGCCTGCAATTCGGCCACGGCCTTGGCCTATTCCTGCACGAGCGGCCGATTATCTCGCGCCTTGTCTCGATGAAAGATCCCCTGGAGATCAAAGAGGGCATGGTCTTCGCGCTGGAGACCTATTGCCCGGCGACCGATGGCTTTTCCGGCGCACGCATCGAGGAAGAAGTGATCGTCACCGACAAGGGCTGCCGCGTCATCACGCTGTTCCCGTCCGAGGAATTGCCGATCGCCAATCGCTATTGAGCGCGGATTTCGCCACAGGCCGGCCGTGCCAAAGGTGGCGCCGGCCGGCCCGCCGCGCTATATGACCCACGATGAAGCAATCCCCCCCTCCGCCCGAGAGCCTGGCCGAGCCCTTGCTCGCCGCCGCCCGTCGGGCCGGCGCCGATGCCGCCGACGTCATCATCGTTCACGGCATCTCGCAAAATGTCAGCGTCCGTCTCGGCGCGACCGAGACCGTCGAGCGTGCGGAAGGCCGCGATCTTGGCCTCCGCGTCTTCGTCGGCAAACGCCAAGCCATCGTCTCGTCGACCGACCACGACCGCGCCACGCTCGACAAGCTCGTCGAACGGGCGGTCGCCATGGCGCGCGCCGTCCCCGAGGATCCCTATTGCGGCCTCGCCGACCCCGCGCACCACGCCAAACGCTTCGCCGATCTTGGTCTTGCCGATGAGGGCGAGCCGAGCACCGAGACACTTCTCGCCCTGGCGCGCGAGACCGAAGACGCCGCGCGGGCAGTGAAGGGCATCACCAATTCCGAGGGTGCCGATTGCGGCTTCCGCCGCTCCGCCGTCGCATTGGCAACGTCCGACGGCTTCTTCGGCACCTACGCCTCGACGCGCTATTCGCTCTCGGTCTCGGTGCTGGCCGGCGACGGGCTCGACATGCAGCGCGACTATGATTACGCGGTCGCGATTCATCGCGCGGATCTCAAGGCGCCGGCCGAGCTCGGCACCAATGCGGGCGAGCGCACGGTGCGCCGCTTGAAGCCGCGCAAAGCCGAATCGGGGCGCGTGCCGGTGGTCTATGAGCAGCGCCTGGCCGGCGGGCTGCTCGGCCACTTGGCCGGCGCCATTTCCGGCGCAGCGATCGCGCGCGGCACGAGCTTCCTGAAGGAGAAACTTGGTCAGGCCGTGTTCGCCGATGGCCTCACCGTGATCGACGATCCGAGCCGCAAGCGCGGCCTGCGCTCGCGCCCGTTCGATGGCGAAGGGGTGGCGCCGCTGCGGCGCGCGCTGATCGAAAACGGCGTGCTGACCACTTGGCTGCTCGATTCCCGCTCGGCGCGCCAGCTTGGCCTCGCGACCACGGGCCATGCCTCGCGCGGCACCAGCGGCCCGCCCTCGCCCTCGGCCTCGAATCTCTACCTCGAACCGGGCACGATCACGCCCGAAGCGCTCCTCAAGGAGATCGGGCGCGGGCTCTATTTGACCGAGCTGATCGGCATGGGCGTCAATGGCGTGACCGGCGACTATAGCCGGGGCGCCGCCGGCTTCTGGATCGAGAACGGCGCGATCGCCTATCCGGTCAATGAAGTCACGGTGGCCGGCAACCTCAAGGATATGTTCCGCGCCATGAGACCGGCGAACGACCTCGTCTTTCGCTCCGGAATCGATGCGCCGACGCTCGCGATCGATGGCATGACAGTGGCCGGCCGCTGATGCCGCTTGACGGGGCGCCGCGCACCGCCGCCACGACCGAAGACCACGCGCTGATGCTCGACGCGGTCGCGGCCGCCGGTGCGCTCGCCATGAGTCGCTTCGGCAAGTCGCAACAAATTTGGCTAAAGGGTCGGGCGCATCGCACCTGCGAGGCCGACCTCGAGGTCGACGCGTTGCTGCACGACCGATTGCTCGATGCGCGACCGTCTTATGGCTGGCTCTCGGAGGAGACCGAGGATGATCGGTCGCGTCTTGCCATGGCGCGCACCTGGGTGGTCGACCCGATCGATGGCACCAACAGCTATTTGAATGGCCTGCCGGAATTCGCCGTCTCGGTCGCGCTGATCGAAGGCGATACGCCGATCGCCGCCGCGGTTTTCAATCCGGCCAAGGCTGAGTTGTTCGATGCCATACGGGGCGGTGGCGCGCGGCTGAACGGCGTGCCCATCCGGGTCAGCGCCGTGGTCGATCCGGCGCATTTCAGCCTCTTGGTCAGTCGCTCGGAGTTCCGCGAGGACGGCTGGCCGGAGCGCTTCCCGCCGGGCACGGCCCACCCGATCAGTTCGATCGCTTACAAGCTCGCGCTCGTCGCGGCGGGACGCTATGACGCAGCCGGCAGCGCCTGGCCCAAAAGCGACTGGGACATCGCCGCGGGCGACCTTCTGGTGCGCGAAGCCGGCGGCCTTGTGACCACGATGCGCGGCCAGGAGCTGCCCTACAACCGGCCAAGACCGCGTCATCCGACCTGCCTGGCCGCCAATCCGGCGCTCCATGCGGCGTTGATCGACCACGTTGCCTCGATCCAGGAGGCCGCGCTCTGACGCCCGAAGCGGTGCCGGCCGTGTTATCGTGCGCGGCCGGTATTGCCGGCCGAACGCGATGACCGACGATTTTCAAGGCCGACCGTGTCGATGCTGAATGATCAGGCGGCGAAGCCCACCAGCTCGTGGCGGCTCCTGAAGCGCCTGCTGCGCGAACATGTGCGGCCTTATCTCGGGCGCATCGGCCTTGCCTCCCTCTGCATGGCTGTTTCCGCCGGCGCAACCGCTCTGCTCGCCCAAGTCATGCAACCGGTGCTCGACGATATTTTCATCAAGGGCGACCGCACCATGCTGATCGCGGTGCCGCTGGTTGTGCTCGCAATCACCTTGGTCAAGGGCGTGGCGACCTATGGCCAGGCTGTGATCATGGCCTGGGTCGGCCAGCGCATCATCGCCGACCTCCAGATCAAGGTGTTCAGTCACTTGATGCGGCTCGACCTTGCGTTTTTCCATGGCAACGCTTCGGGAAAGCTGATCTCTCGACTGACCAATGACGTGAATGCGATGCGTAGTGCCGTGTCGAATTCGCTCACCAGCCTGGTCAAGGATTCGCTCACGCTGCTGTTTCTGGCCGGTGTGATGATCGAGAAGGATTGGTCGCTCGCGCTGATCGCCTGCATCATGTTTCCGATCGCGGCGTTTCCCATCCTGCGCATTGGACGGCGCATGCGAAAGGTTTCGGGTCGGGCGCTGGCCGAGCTTGGTGTCTACACCTCAAGACTCAGCGAAGCCTTCCAGAGCGCGCGGCATGTCAAGGCTTATGGCCGCGAGGCGTTCGAGACCGACCGCACCTCGACGCTGGTCGAGAACGTGTTTCGTCTGATCTTCAAGGCGCTCAGGGTGCGCGCTGCATCGCACCCGATCATGGAGAGTCTGGCCGGCGTTTTCATCGCGCTCATCATCGGCTATGGCGGGTTGCAGGTGGTCGAGGGCGCGCTCACCACGGGCGAGTTCTTCGCCTTCATTACCGCCATGATGCTCGCCTATCAGCCGCTGAAATCGCTCGCCACCCTGAATCTCAACATGCAGGAGGGTTTGGCCGCGGCGCAACGCGTGTTCGAAATGGTCGACTCCCAACCGTCGATTCGCAACCGCGCGAACGCGACGACGCTGCCGCACGAAGGTGGTGCGATTCGCTTCAGCAATGTGTCGTTCGCCTATGGCCCCGGCAAAGAAGCGCTGCACCGGATCAGTCTTGACGTGCCGGTCGGCCGCACGACCGCACTGGTCGGTCCGTCGGGCGCCGGCAAATCCACCATTCTCAACCTCATCCCGCGCTTCTATGACGTCGACGGCGGCGCCGTCACGATCAACGGACTCGATGTTCGCGCCGTCACGCTCGAAAGCCTGCGCGCGCAGATCGCCTTGGTGAGCCAGGAGGCGGTGTTGTTCAACGATACGGTCAAGGCCAATATCGCCTATGGCCGGCTGGAGGCAAGCGACGCCGAGATCGAAGCGGCGGCCAAGTCTGCTGGCGCGTACGACTTCATCAGCGCGCTGCCGCAGGGCTATGCCTCCACGATCGGCGAACATGGCGCCAAGCTTTCGGGCGGCCAGCGTCAGCGCTTGCTGATCGCGCGCGCCATGCTGAAGGACGCCCCCATTCTGCTGCTCGACGAGGCGACCTCGGCCCTCGATTCCGAAACCGAGCGGCAGGTCCAAGCGGCGCTCAAGGCGCTCATGAAGGACCGCACCTCGGTGGTGATCGCGCACCGGCTCTCGACCGTTCTGGATGCCCACGTCATCCACGTCATCGAGGCCGGCCGGGTCATCGAATCCGGCACGCACGCGCATCTGCTTGCCAAGGGTGACGCCTATGCACGGCTCTATCGCATGCAGTTCGCGGCGGAGACCGACACGACCTCCACGGCGCGCGCCGAGGCGGCCGCGGGAGCGTAACGATGCGCCGGCTGATCAAGCGCATCGGCCGCAGCGCGGCGACGCGCGACTTCCTCTGCCGGGTCGCCGCGCTCTATATCCGTTTTGTGCACGTCACCACGCGTTGGGAATTCCGGGGCGAGGCTCAAATCGCGCCGCTGCTCGCCGCCGACCGGCCCATCATTCCAGCGTTCTGGCACAGCCGGCTGCTGATGGCACCATTGGGCTGGCGCCATGAACGCCGTCCCAAGGTGCTGATTTCGACCCATCGCGACGGCGAGCTGATCGCGCGCACGGTGCGCCACCTTGGCGTCGGAACGGTCCGTGGCTCAAGCACGCGCGGCGGCGGCGGCGCGCTGCGCGAAATGCTGACGGCGCTCGAGGCGGGTGACTCGGTCGGCATCACGCCCGATGGTCCGCGCGGCCCGCGCATGAGGGTGCAGCCCGGCGTGATCGCGCTGGCGAGTCTGTCGGGCGCGCCGGTCGTTCCGGCGACCTACGCGGTCTCGCATTGCCGCTTTCTCGATTCGTGGGATCGCTTTGTCCTCGCCTTGCCGTTCGGGCGCGGTGTTTACCTCTGGGGTGAGCCGATGCTTGTGCCCCGCGACGCCGACGCGACGGCACGCGAGGCGGCAAGGCTGGAGCTCGAACGGCGGCTCAATGCGTTGACCGCCGAGGCCGATCGGCTGATGGGTCACGCGCCGATCGAGCCGGCGCCCGCCGCCGCGATCGAGGCCAGCACATGATCGGCAGGCTCGTCACGCCGGGGCTTTACCGTGCCGCAAGCCGATTGGCCGGGCCCGCCATCGGCCTCTATCTCGCCCACCGCCGCGCACACGGCAAGGAAGACCCCGTACGCTACAGGGAGCGGCTCGGTCATCATCAACTTCCGCGGCCAGAAGGGGCCTTGATTTGGGCGCATGCGGCGAGCGTCGGCGAATCGCTGACCTTGCTGCCGCTGATCGCGGCACTCGGCACCGCGCGCCCGGCCGCGCGCGTGTTGGTCACGAGCGGCACGGTGACTTCGGCCACGCTGTTGGCCGAGCGCCTGCCCGCCGGCGCCATCCATCAATATGTCCCGATCGACCGCCCCGGTCCGGTACGCCGTTTCCTTGCCCATTGGCGACCTGATGTCGCGCTCTGGGTCGAATCCGAACTGTGGCCCAACCTTGTGTTGGAGACCGCCGCGCGTGGTGTGCCGATGCTCTTGCTGAACGGACGTATGTCCGACCGCTCGGCCGCGCGCTGGGCGCGCTATCCAGAATTGATCCACCCTCTGCTCGCGGCCTTTCGTGCCGTCCTCGCGCAAACCGAGGCCGACGCGGCGCACTACCGCACACTCGGCGCCACCAAGATCGTGGTAACCGGCAACCTCAAATACGACGCCTTGCCACTGACCTATGACGAAGCGACGCTGCAGGCGCTCGGATCAACACTCGGCGAGCGGCCCCTCTGGCTCGCCGCCAGCACGCACGAGGGTGAAGAAGCCGCGGCGCTCGACGCCCATTCGACGCTCGCGACACGCTGGCCCGATCTGCTGACCCTGATCGCCCCACGCCATCCCGGGCGCGCCGACGAGATCCTGCGCCTTGCAACGCATCGCGGCGTGGCGGTCGCGCGACGGAGCCGGGGCGAGCCGATCAAATCGAGCACCGGAATCTACCTCGTTGACACGCTCGGCGAGCTCGGACTGTTCTATGCGCTCGCACGCGTCGTGTTTGTCGGCGGCTCGCTGGTTCCGATCGGCGGGCACAACGCGCTCGAGCCGGCGCGACTCGGCTGCGCGCTGATTGCCGGACCCAATATGGCGAACTTCGCTGAGCTGCAATCCACGCTGCGCGCGGCGAACGCGCTCATCACGGTCCGCGATGCGACAGAGCTCGCCGCTGCGGTCGGTGCCTTGCTGGCCGATCCGATGCATCTCGCAACACAGGCCGCGTCCGCCCGGCGGGTCGCGGCGACACTTGGCGGCGCCCTCGCGCGTACGCTCGATCATTTGCTGCCGCTTGTGCCCGCCTCACCCGTACCGCCTGCGTTGTCTCATGCGCGCGCCTGATTTCTGGCAACCGAGCGGTGTCGATCATCCCGCCGCGCGCCTCTTGGCGCCGCTCTCGATGGCCTATCGTGCGGTCGGTGCCTTGCGCGAGGCGTTGATCGAGCCAGCGCGCGCGGCCGTGCCGATCATCTGCGTCGGCAATATCGTCGCCGGCGGCGCGGGCAAGACGCCGACAGCACTCGCGCTGGCGCAACTCGCGCGCGAACTCGGTGGCACGCCGCATTTCCTGACGCGCGGCTATGGCGGGCGCGAGCGCGGGCCGCTGCGCGTCGAGCCAAACCGTCACGATGCGCAGGCCGTCGGCGATGAGGCGCTTCTGCTCGCCAGCGAAGCGCCGACCTGGCTCGCGCCCGACCGCGTCGCGGGCGCCACAGCGGCGGTGGCAGGCGGAGCCGGCCTGGTCATCATGGATGATGGGCTGCAGAATCCGACGCTGGCCAAGGACCTCTCCTTCGTCGTGATCGATGGCGGGTTCGGTTTCGGCAATGGCCGCGTGTTGCCGGCGGGACCCCTGCGCGAGCCGATATCACGCGGTCTCGCACGTGCCGACGCGCTCGTGCTGATCGGCCCCGATCGGGTCGGCATCGCCAATAGGATCAGAAGCGCGACACCGCCGCTGTTCGCCGCCGAACTGGTGCCCGGGCCGGAAGCCCTGCGTCTCCGCGATCAGCCGATTGTCGCCTTCGCCGGCATCGGGCGGCCGGCCAAATTCTTCGAAACCCTGGAAGCGATTGGTGCCGTGCTCATCGAGCGCCATGGCTTCGCCGACCATCATCGCTATTCGCCCGACGAGATCATGCGCCTGTGCGAAGCGGCGAGCCGTCATGGCGGCCGGCCGGTGACGACTGCGAAGGACTATGTGCGCCTGCCGCCCGAGGCGCGGCTGATGGTGGACGTGCTCAGTGTCGATCTCGAATGGCGCGAGCCGATGGCCCTGCGCGCGCTCCTGGCGCCGTTGGTCGAGCGTTCGCGCCATAGGGTGGCCGATCATGGCTAGACGACGGCCGATCGGCCACGCGCTCGAAGGCGGCTTGGCCTACGCATTGTTTGCCCTGGTGCGCGTCCTGCCGGTCGACTGGGCCTCAGCGCTCGGCGGCGTGTTGGCGCGCCTGATCGGACCGCTGTCGCCGGTCCAGCGCCGCGCCGCGCGCAACCTCGCCCGCGCGCTGCCCGAGCTCTCCGACGCCGAGCGGCGTCGGACCTTACGCGCCATGTGGGACAATCTCGGCCGCGTCGCCGCCGAATATCCGCATCTCGGCCGCTTCGCGCCCTATCGAGACAACAGCCCTGTCGAGGTCGTGGGCGTCGAGCACATCGACGAGGCCAAGGCCGATGGCAAGGGCGGCATTTTCTTCTCGGGCCATGTCGGCAATTGGGAGATCGCGGCGCTCGCGGTCGAGGGCCGCGGCATTCCCGTCGCGCTGGTCTACCGCGCACCCAACAATCCGATTGTCGATCGGCTGATCCGGCGCTGCCGCGGACCGGTCGCCAAATTGCGCGTGCCCAAGGGTCCGGCCGGCGCGCGCGACATGCTGCGCCATTTGAAGGCCGGCGGCCATCTCGCCATGCTGATCGACCAAAAAATGAATGATGGCATCGCGGTGCCATTTTTCGGGCGCGACGCGATGACCGCGCCCGCGCTCGCCGAGCTCGCGCTCAAATATGACGTGCCGGTCTATCCGGTGCGGGTCGAGCGGCTTGAGGGCGCGCGCTTTAGAATCACGATACATCCAAAATTGATGCTGCCACGCACGGGCGATCGAAACGCCGACGTCGTGGCCACCATGCTCCAGGTCAACCAAATGCTCGAAACCTGGATTCGCGAGCGCCCCGCGCAATGGCTCTGGGTCCACCGGCGCTGGCCTGATTGAACCCGACCTATAGCAGCGAGCCTTGGCGGCCATCGCCGCTTTTGCGCGGAGGCTTGGCCTGGGGCGAGGGTTCGCTTGGCGCATGGTTCACCGTCGCGCCGACCATGCCATCGGCGAATTCGAGACCGAGCGCGTCGCCGGCGTGAATTGACGCCGCCGCACGGACCGGCTTCCCCTTGGCATCGCGCACCACGACATAGCCGCGCCGCAAGACCTCGCGATAGGAATGGCTTTCGAGCAGGCGCGACGCCGTCTCATAGCGCGTTTGGCTGCGCTTGAGATTGAGCCTGAAGAGATCGGGCAGGCGCAGGCCGAGCTTGGCCAACGCATCGGCGCGCGGCGCGAGACCGAGCGCGGGGTGCACGCGCGCGAACCGCTTGGCCGCGCCGTCGAGCCGCCCGCGCTTGACCGCCAACACATGACGCGGATGCGGCACGCGGGTCGCCGAAAGTCTCGCATCGATCCGGCGTAGCCTGGCATGCAGCGCCGTCTCCAGCCGCTCGCCCCGATCGTCGAGCCGCTGGCCGGCATGGTGCACGAGACCGGGCACGACATTGAGCCCGCGCGCGAGGCTCGAGACGCGCTCGCGCCTGCCGCGCAACAATCGGTCGAGCGCGCCCACGACGCGCGCTTCTTTGGCCAACACATCGCGCTGAATGTCGGCGCGCACCGGCACCGCCATTTCGGCCGCTGCCGTGGGTGTTGGCGCACGCCGGTCGGCGGCGAAATCGATCAGCGTGGTATCGGTCTCATGGCCGACGGCCGAAATGAGCGGGATGCGGCTCGCGGCCGCGGCGCGCACCACGATCTCCTCATTGAAGGCCCAGAGATCCTCGAGGCTGCCGCCGCCGCGCGCGACGATCAGGAGATCCGGGCGGGGCACAGGCCCGTGCTCGGGTAGCGCGTTGAAGCCCTCGATCGCGCGCGCGATCTGTTCGGCCGCGCCCTCGCCCTGTACCAGCACCGGCCAGACCAGAATATGGCGCGGAAAGCGCTCGGCGATGCGGTGAAGAATGTCGCGGATCACCGCGCCGGTTGGCGAGGTGACGACGCCGATCACCTCGGGCAGATAGGGCAACGGTTTCTTCCGCGAAGGCTCGAACAGCCCTTCGGCGCCGAGTTTTTTCTTGCGCTCTTCGAGCAGCTTCAACAACGCGCCCGCGCCGGCGAGCTCAAGCCGTTCAACGATGATCTGGTATTTGGAGCGGCCCGGATAGGTCGTGATGCGCCCCGTCGCGATCACCTCCATGCCGTCCTCCGGCGCGAGGCCAAGCCGGCCTGCCGTGCCGCGCCACGAAACCGCGTCGAGCACGGCCTCCTGGTCCTTCAGCGCGAAATAGAGATGACCCGAGGCGTGGCGCTTGAAGCCCGAAATCTCGCCCCGCACGCGCACGAAGGCGAAGCCTTCCTCGAGCGTGCGCTTGAGCGCGACGGACAGCTCGCTGACCGAATAGATTCCGGCATTGGCGGCAAGATTGGGGGTGGCGTCGATCTCGTCCATGGCGGCGTTGCCAAGCGTTTGCCCTGTGTTACAAGAGCGCCATCATAGCCGCCTTATGGGATTTAGCCTCGCATGAAAGTCCTCGTGCTCGGCGCGGGCGGGCGGGAACACGCGCTCGCCTGGTCGCTTGCCGCCTCGCCTCTGGTCGACAAGCTCTATGCCGCGCCGGGCAATGCCGGCATCGCGGCAGAGGCGATTTGCGTGGCGATCGACGTGATGGATTTCGCCCGGATCACGGCGTTCTGCAAGGACGAGCGTATCGGCTTCGTGGTGGTCGGGCCCGAGGCGCCGCTTTGCGCCGGCCTGGTCGATCATCTCGAAGCGAACGGCATCATGGCCTTCGGGCCCACCCAAGCCGCCGCTAGGCTCGAAGGCTCCAAGGCGTTCATGAAAGAGCTCTGCGCGCGGCACAAGATTCCGACCGCGTCATTCGGGCGCTTCACCGAGCGCGACGCGGCGTTCCGCTTCATCGACGCGCAAAGCCCGCCGATCGTGGTCAAGGCCGATGGCCTCGCCGCCGGCAAGGGCGTGATCATCGCCGAGACTCGGGACGCGGCCAAGGCCGCCGTCGCCGACATGCTCGCGGGCGGCTTGGGCGCAGCGGGGCGCGAGGTCGTGATCGAGGAATTCCTGGCGGGCGAGGAACTCAGCTATTTCGCGCTGGTCGATGGGACCAATCTATTGGAGCTCGACGCCGCGCAGGATCATAAGCGCGTCTTCGATGGCGACCAGGGCCCGAACACCGGCGGCATGGGTGCCTATGCGCCGACCCCGCTCGCGACGCTCGCGCTCAAGAACGAAATCCGCACGCGCATCGCGCAGCCTCTGGTCGATGGTCTGGCCGAGGAGGGCGTGCCCTATAAGGGCGTGCTGTTCGCCGGCATCATGGTGACGAAGGATGGGCCGAAGCTGCTCGAAGTGAACTGCCGCTTCGGCGACCCGGAAACCCAGGTGCTGATCCCGCGCTTGATGTCCGACCTCTTGCCGGCTTTGATCGCGGCGCGCGACGGTGCACTCAAACATGTGAGCCTGCGCTGGCACGATGAGGCGGCGCTCTGCGTCGTGATGGCGAGCACCGGTTATCCCGGCGCCTACACGAAGGGCACAGTGATCCGTGGCGTCGAGACCGCCGCGCAAGTTCCCAACGTCACCATCTTCCACGCCGGCACAAAAAGAGGCGTGGACGGGGCGTTGATCGCCGATGGCGGCCGCGTGCTCAACATCGTCGGGCGCGGGCCCAACGTGAAAGCCGCTCAAGACGCGGCCTACGCGGCGGTGGCGCGGATTGATTGGCCCGGGGGCTTTTGCAGGAGCGATATTGGGTGGAGAGCGGTCAAGACACTTCCTCCGTGACGGGAGGAAGGGCTTGGGTGGGTGGCGGAATCGGCCTATGTATTCGTGGTCGATGCCTACCGGACAGAAGATGAAGGCACTCAGCTGCAATTCCCAATTCAATATCGAGTACTACAAATGGCGAAAAAGCGAACAACAACAAAAGCGCGTAAGAATCATATAAATCACAAAACGTTTAAAGATATTAATATTTCTTCGCTGGAAAAGCACTCGCGCGTTGGAAAAACGCTTCAGCCTCCATTCTCACGACTACCCGGTAAGATGGTTTTTTCATCTTGGTATGACGTATGCATTCCAAATATTATATGGGCATGCATATTATCATCATTTCTGGAACGAGATATTTATATTGAGCTTTTTAGACGGGTTATTCATGACGTTCGAGAGAATGTTGATCGACGCAAAGAAATATTCGTGACGCACAATTTTCTCTCAACTGTGATTGACGCTGAATTCGATACAATGTTCTCAGCCATTTTTTCCAATAAAGAGGCAAGGCGTTATCTGTCGGCACTAAGACTGATTGAGTGCTTACCAGATCGTGCACACTGGGCGCGGCATCTGCCCGAGCCCGATCCGGAGAAGGATTGGCAGATTCTTATACACGCAGTGGGTGATACTTTCGACCATCAGTCGCAACGGGCAACGGATATTCGGTGGTTCAAGATCGCCTATCTGCTCTTGTGCCAAGAACGTCTCGTCCTTCCTCCGAAGATGGCTGAGGAAATTGAGTACTATCCGAGCAAGGGCGATATGCGTTTCGTACGTCCCTCGATACGGGCGCTTGAGATCGGCACCCGCACGATCGAGTTCGGGGAAGAGCCCACGCAAAGGACCGGGAAGGAAGGTGTGGTCTCCTTGCCGGCACGTCACGACGAGGCCTACTGGGCCGAAATGCGAGCGAAAGTCGGGTGTATCGTCTCAAACGAATTCCAAGGCCCGAAGCGCGGCCCAGCTGAGCTTTACGACGAAGCGCTGAAAATTATGCAGGACATCGAGAAGCACTTTCACGCCACAACCGCCACAACAGCGCCCGATCCGCGGCATGACGGCGCCTTTGGTTTGGCGCTATACGCCCTCACCCTCCTTTTCAACGCCGCGACGAGCTATAGCCACAACCTTGTCGAGGGGCGCATCATGCTTCGATCGATCATGGAAGCATTCGTGACGCTCCATTATCTTGCTGTCAAAGACGAGCCTAAAATATGGTCGCAATATCGTAGTTATGGCTCCGGTCAAACAAAACTCGCTTTTCTCAAAAATCTGCGAGAGGCGGACGTTCCTGAGTTCGTTGATCTTGGACTCATGGAGCAGCTCGCGAACGAAGACATGTGGATGGAGTTTCAGGATATTGAACTGGGCAACTGGGCCAATCTAAATCTGCGGAAGATGGCTGAGGTAGGCGGAATCAAAAGCGTCTACGACAGGTACTATGATTGGTCATCAGGTTACGCGCATGGTCATTGGACATGCGTACGAGATACGGTTTTTGTACACTGCCTCAATCCCCTGCATCGCTTTCATAGAATTCCCGCACCGCCAAAATCGAACATGCCTTCCATTCTGCCGGATGCATGCAAACTCGTGAATCAAATGATCGACGACTTGAACCATCTTTATCCAAGCTTCAAGCCACGGCTCAAATGGCACAAGACGCTAAAGGATGATTCGCCTATGGCGAAATCATCAGAAGGCCCTGAGGCAACGCGCGATCGGCAGGAACCTTCAGAGAAATTGTAAAGACGCCATCACGTTTAAAAACAATGCCTGGTGGGTTCTGGCTTTGGCATTGGCCCTCGGCCGCTTAGAAGGCTCTCACCCCACACGCCCTCCCCTCCGGAGAGAGTTGTTACCGTCTCTCTTGAAAAAACCGCTTCAGCATCTCCCCCGCTCTCCCCTCCTCGATTCCGCCATACACTTCCGGCCGGTGGTGGCAGGTAGCGTGCGTAAACACCCGCGCGCCATGCTCGACGCCGCCACCCTTGGGGTCGCGCGCGCCGTAATAGAGCCGGCGAATCCTCGCGAACGAGATCGCCGTCGCGCACATCGCGCAGGGCTCGAGCGTGACATAGAGGTCGCAGCCCACAAGGCGAGGCGAGCCCAAGCGCCTTGCCGCGCTCCGAATCACCAGCATCTCGGCGTGTGCGCTTGGGTCATGATTCGCCTCGGTACGGTTGAAGGCGGCGGCAAGCACTGCGCCGCTCGTGCCATCGACGATCACCGCGCCAACCGGCACCTCGCCGCGCGCGAAGGCGGCCTCGGCCTCGGCGAGCGCGAGCTGCATGGGATTGAGCGGGCTTGGCGTCATGGCGCGACACTCCTCAATGGGCCCTCACCCGTCAAGCCGTGCGGTTGCGCCGGCGCCACGCGCCCCCTATGTTCCCCGCCATGACCAAGCGACGCCCCGACCGGCCCGTGATCGGCCTCAGCCTCGATTCCGAGGCGCCCGGCGGCTATTCCAAATTTCCCTGGTATGCGCTGCGCCAGAATTATTTCAGCGCGGTCGCGGCGGCTGGCGGGCTGCCGATCGCGCTGCCGCACGAGCCCGAATTAGCCGCGCAT
>CAMDDO010000077.1 GCA_945892755.1 Rhizobium sp. Q54
GGCCCCGACCATGCAATAAGGGCCGATCTTGACGTCGGCCCCGAGCTTCGCACCAGCCTCGACGATCGCCGTCGGGTGGACCGCCGCCATCAACTATCCTCCAGGATCATCGCGGCGAAGGTGGCTTCGGCGACCATGTGACCATCCACGCTGGCCTCGGCCTCGAACTTCCAGACGCTGAGCCGGCGCTGCTTTTTCTTGACGCTCACGCGGAGCTGATCGCCCGGCACCACCGGCCGGCGAAAGCGCGCGTTGTCGACCGACATGAAATAGACCAGCTTGCCGGCCGCCGCCGCGCCCAAGGTGTGCACGACCAGGACGGCCGCGGTCTGCGCCATCGATTCGATGATCAACACGCCGGGCATGACCCGGCGGCGCGGGAAATGGCCTTGAAAATAGCCCTCGTTGATCGAGACGTTCTTGATGCCGACCGCGCCGACGTCGGCCACCATGTCGACGATGCGATCGACCATCAGGAACGGGTAGCGATGCGGAATCGCGGCGACGATGGCCTCGATGTCATAGTGGCTGTATTCGACTTTTTTCGATCCGGGCTGAGTCTCGTTCATGGCCATCACCTGGACTTCTTGCTCAGCTTCGAGAGGATGGCGGTCTGACGGTGCCACTCGCGGATCGGCATCGCCGGGTAACCGCCATAGGCCTGACCGGCCGGTACGTCGCGTATCACGCCGGACTGGGCCGCGAGCTTGGCGCCGGCTCCGATCGTAACGTGCCCCACGATGCCAGCCTGGCCGCCCAGTACCACGAAGTCGCCAAGCTTGGTACTGCCCGATATCCCGACCTGAGCCACGATCACGCAGCCGCGCCCGAGCACCACGTTGTGCCCGATCTGGACCAGGTTGTCGATGAAGCTCCCGGCGCCGATCACGGTATCGGGTCCCGAGCCGCGGTCAACCGTGCTGTTGGCGCCGATCTCGACGTCGTCATGGATCACCACGCGGCCAAGCTGGGGGACCTTGACATGGCCGCTCGGGTCCGGCGCGAAGCCGAAACCGTCCTGCCCGATCCGAACGCCCGGATAAATCAGGACCCGGGAGCCGACCAGGCAGTGGCTGAGCGAGGCGCAGGCGCCGATCGTGCAATCATCGCCGAGCACGGCGCCGGCGCCGAGCACCGCATTGGGCCCGATCAGATTGCGCGCGCCGAGCACCGCGCGTGGGCCGATCACGGCGCCCGGCTCGACCCGGCAGCCGGGCCCGAGCGTGGCGCTCGGATCGACCGTGGCGCTCGGCGCGATGCCGGGCTCCGGCGGTGCCTTCGGATAGAAGGCCTGGGCCGCCAAGGCGTAGGCGCGATAGGGCCGCTCCGAGATCAGCAGCGCCATGCCGGCCGGCGCGCGCGCGGCGTGGCCGGCGGCCACGATGCAGACCCCCGCCCGGCTCGCCGCGAAGGCTTCGACATAGGCCACATTGTCGAGAAAGCTCAGGTCGTCGGGGCCCGCGCTTTGCAATGGCGCCACATCGGCGACCGCCTGGTCGGGGTTCGCCCCATCGGACAGCCGAGCGCCGATGCGTTCGGCGATCACTCCAAGCGAATAGGGACCGGCGCGCCGGTGAAACCGTGGATCGGCCATGGCCTCATTTCTGTTTCGGCTTGGCAGCCGGAGCGGCGAATTCCAGCGTCACGTCCGGCAGCTTCTTGTTGAGCCGCTTCAGCGCCTCGTCCGTGATCGCCAGCGAAGGCTCCGAATAGAGCGTTTGTCCGGTCTGCAACACCAGGGTGAAGCCGCGTTCCTTGGCGATCCCGGCGATGATCGCGGTCAATTCCTTCTGCACGATCTTGAGCCCGTCGCCATAGCTCTTGTCCAGCACGCGGCGACGCTCCTGCACGTCGCGCTGGACGGCGCCGACCTGCGCCTCGAAATCGCGCCGCTTGACCTCGAAGGCATCGGCCGCGAGGACCGATTGCTGCCGCTTCAATTCCTGCTCCTGGTCGCGCAGCCGCTTCTCCTGGCCGGTGATCTCGGTCTGGTACAGGCCGCGCTTTTCCTCGACCTGGCTTTGGACCGACTTCATCGCGGTCGAATCGCGCAAGATCACCTGGACGTCGACCACGCCGACCACGGCGGGCTTGGCCGCATCGGCGGCCGAGACGCCCTGGACCATCCAGAGCGTGACAAACAAGAACGCCAGACAGGCCGCTAGACGCGCCATTAGAACCTCGTTCCAAAGCTGAATCGGAAAAACTCCGTCTTGTCGAAGCTCTCTTTCAGGTAGGCCTGCGCGAAGTCCACCCGAATTGGCCCGAACGGAGAGACATAGGAGAACCCGATGCCGGCGGCGGCGCGCGGGCTTTGAACGTCGGCGACCTCGCTGCCCTCGTCATCGACCGAGAACAGGCTGCCAACGTCGGTGAAGATGCGCCCGCGCAGATCGACGTCGTCGATGATGCGCAGCGGCGTGCTGATCTCGAGCGTCGTCGTGTAGAAAATATTGCCGCCGAGCGCGTCATCGGTTGTGAGGTCGCGCGGGCCGACGCCACTGGTCTCGAAGCCGCGCAGGCTCGTGCCGCCGAGGAAAAAGCGGTCATTGACGCGGAGATCGTCACCGAACAGAGCGCTCATGTGCCCGACCCGGCCGGAGACCGACGCCACGAAGTCCTCGGTGATCGAATAATAATAGCCGCCGCGCAGCGTATGCTGGATGAAGTTCACGTTGCCGCCGACGCCGGCGTAGTCCTGACCGCCGCCGACAAAATAGCCCTCCGAGGGTTCCTGCCGATTGTTGCGGCGGTCATAGAGCAGATTGTGGCCGATCACCGACTTGATCGAATCGCCTTCCTGCGCCCTGATGAAGCGCGAGGCATCGTCCGGGATATCGCTGATCTGGTCGAAACTCAGACCATATCTGATGCCATGCGTCAGATCCTCAGCGATCGAATAGCCGGAGCGCAGTCCAAAGCCGGTGCTCTCTTCGTCGTAGGAGCTTTCGTCCTGAAAGTCCGTCGTGCGACGAAACAGGTCGAACCCCGCCGAGATGTTGCGATCCAGAAAATAGGGCTCGGTGAAACCGAGATCGAGTTCCCGCCGGCGCGCCGAGATAGTGAAGCCGAGGCTCAGGTCTTGGCCTCTGCCAAGCAAATTCCGTTCGGTGATGCTGACATCGGCCAGCGGGCCGTCCAGGCTGGAGAAGCCAGCGCCGAAGCTCAACTCGCCGGTCGATTTTTCCTGCACCGTGACGGTCACGACCGATCGATCAGGCATATCGCTGGGCTCGGCCTGAACCTCGACCGTCTCGAAGAAGCCCAGCCCTCTGATGCGATCGCGCGAGCGGCGTACCTTCGCGGTGTTGAAGGCGTCGCCCTCGACCAGGCGGAATTCGCGGCGGACCACCTTGTCGAGCGTGCGCCCATTGCCGATGATCTCGATCCGATCGATATAGACGCGCGGGCCTTCGGCGATCTGGTAAGTGATGTCGATCGTGCGCTTGCCGCGGTCGCGCTTGACGGCGGGCTCGATGTCGACGAAGGCATAGCCGAAATTGCCGACGGCGTCGGTCATCGCCAGGATCGACTTCTCGATTTCGTCGGCGTTGTAGGTGTCGCTCTCGAACGTGGTGAGCGAGGGTTTGAGCGCCTCGACGTCGACACCCTTGAGCTTGCTTTCGATGTCGATTTTGCCGAAATTGTAGCGCTCGCCCTCCTCGACGGTAAACGTGACGAGAAATCCGTCGCGATCGCGCGTCAACTCGGCGACCGCGGAGATCACGCGAAAATCCGCATAGCCCTCCTTCAGATAGAACTTGCGCAGGAGCTCGCGGTCGAAGGTCAGGCGATCGGGGTCGTAGGTGTCGTCGCTGGTAAAAAAGCGATACCACGCGCTCTCGCGCGTCGCGATCTCGGTGCGCAGATCGCTGTCGTCGAACCGTGTGTTGCCGACGAAATTGATTCGCGTGATGCCGGTGACCGGCCCTTCGTCGATCTCGAACACGAGATCGACGCGGTTTTGCGGCAACGGGATCACCTTGGGGTCGACCGTGGCGGCGAAACGACCGCTGCGCCGATAGATTTCGAGGATGCGTTGGACGTCGCTCTGCACGCGCGGGCGGGTGTAGACGACCCGCGGCTTGAGCTGCACCTCGACCGTCAAGGCGTCGTCGTCGATCTTGCGATTGCCCTCGAAGGCGACGCGGTTGATGATCGGATTTTCGACCACGCGCACGATAAGCGCGTTGCCCTCGCGGCGAATCGTGACGTCGGCGAACAGGCCGGTCGCGAACAGCGCCTTCAGCGCGGTATTGACGGTTCGCCCTTCGAACGGATCGCCAACGCCGATCGAAAGATAGGAGCGGACGGTCTCCGCCTCGATGCGCTCATTGCCCTCGACCGCAATCGCGCTGATGGTGCCGCCGGGCTCGGTGGCCGACCCCTCGCTTTCCTGCGCCTGAACCACGCGACCGCCGAGCCCGCCGCCGAAACCGAGCGCGAGCGCCATCGCCATGCCCAGGACAAGCCGCACCATTCGACCACGCCGCCCGGGCGTCAGCACATTCCGCCTCGCCTCAGAACAGATCCAACAAACCGATGCGGATGAGATCTTTGCTCGTCACCCAGACCATCAACGCTATGACGAGAACGAAGCCGACGCGCATGCCGTATTCCTGCACCCGCGGTTTGAGCGGCCGCCCCGCAATAGCCTCCCAAATGTAGAAAATCAAGTGGCCGCCATCGAGCATCGGCACCGGAAACAGATTGATCAGGCCGAGATTGATCGAGAGCACGGCGAGAAAATAGATGAGCTTCCGGAAGCTGCCTTCCTGCGCGATGTCGCCCGACATCTTGCCGATCTGAATCGGGCCGCCGAGCTCTTCGGTCGAACGCGCCCCAGAGATCATCTGGCCGACCGCGCGCAAGGTCTCATAGGCGACGCTGTAGGTTTGCTCGATCGCGAGCCAAATGCCTCTGGCCGGACCAACCGGGGTGAACACCACCGCGCGCTCCACGCCAATGCGCCAGGCATCCCGCGGATTGCCTTGCTCGTCGCGTTCTTCCCGGCGTTGCGGCGTAACCGTGAGTTGCAGCTCGCTCTCGCCCCTTAGAACGGTCATCGCCAGCGGAGCGCCGGCGCTTTGCTGGATGACGCGCTGCAGGTCCTCGAATAAAACGACCGGCTGGCCGTTGACGCTGAGCACCTTGTCGCCAGCAAGAAGACCGGCGGCTTGAGCCGGCTGACCGCTCACCACGCCGCCGACATCGGCGCCATCGGAGAGCTTCGGCTCGCCAATCGTGCCGAAGAGAAACGCGAAGACGATCGCGGCGAAGACGAAATTGCCGAGCGGCCCGCCCAACACCACCGCCGCGCGCTGGCCGACCCGCTTGTGGTGAAAGGAAACCCTGCGATCCTCGTCGCCCAGCGCCGCCAATGTTTGGCCGTCCTTGGCGCCGCTCGCAGCATTGGCATCGCCGAAAAACTTCACATAGCCGCCGAGCGGCAGCAGGCTGAGCTTCCAGCGCGTGCCGTGGCGGTCGCGAACGCCGAACAGCTCGGGGCCGAAGCCGATCGAAAACACTTCGACGCGCACGCCATTGGCCCGCGCGACCAAATAGTGCCCGAGCTCGTGCACGAACACGATGACCGAGATGGTCACCAGGAACGGCCAAGCGTAGTTCCAGATGTCGGAAATGATGTTCATGCCGGTTCAGATGATCCGTCGCCGCGGTCGGCGTTGCACGCCGAACTAGGTCTTGCGCAACGCCGCGCGCCAAGCTTTGGCGCCCGCGCGAATCGAGGCCAATGTAATCGCCTCATACTAGGCATTGACGGTCCGCATTGCAAGCCGTGCGAACCGCAACACTGCGACACAAGCATTTGAAGACACAAACAAATATGATTACCCGCGAATCATCCAGAGACACTCGCTGACACCCAGCAAGGTCGCAAGCGCCAGACCCAGAACGGAAATAGAGAATCCGTCCAGCCGATCGAGCAGCCCGCCATGCCCCGGTATCAGTCGGCCGGTGTCTTTGACGCCATAGCGGCGCTTCGCGGCCGATTCGACGAGATCACCGATTTCGGTCAGCAGCCCGACGAGCAGGCCCGCGACCGCCAGGGCGCCGTTTGACGGCACGCCCAACGTCCATCCCGCCGCGGCGACGCCGTGGCCCATGGCGATCGAGACGAGGGCCGCGACGCCTAGGCCGCCGAGCGCCCCGGCCCACGTCTTTTTCGGGCTGAGACGTGGCCAGAGGCGGGGGCCCTTGAGGGCGCGGCCGACAAAAAAGGCGCCGCTGTCGGTCGCCCAGACCACCAGCAGAAGCCAGATCATGAGCGCGCGCCCATCGGCCCCACCGCCACGGAGCCAACCGCTCGCCAGCGCGACCAGCAGAATGAACGCCAGACCGAGCGCGGCCGCCAAGGGCTCCTTGCGACCCGAGGGCGTCGGGCCGAGCGTCAGGCGAAGCCACTCATGGGCCATGATCAACCCGGCCAGCGCGACCAGGGCATAGAACAGCGGACCGCCGAGATAGCCGATGCCGAGCGCCGCCGCGATGAGCGGCAACGCGGCGAGCACGCGCCGGCGCAGCTCCGGGCGCGGGCGTTTCGGTTCAGCCGCCGGCGCCGCCGTAGCGTCGCTCACGGCTCTGGAATTCACGGATGGCGCTCTCGAGGTCGGCGCGGCCGAAATCAGGCCAGAGCGTCGGCGTGAAGACGAATTCGGTATAGGCCGACTGCCAAAGCAGGAAATTGCTCACCCGCTGCTCGCCGCTGGTGCGGATCACCAGATCGGGGTCAGGCGTGCCGGCGGTCTGCAAGGCCTGTCCGAACATGGCTTCGTCGATCGTCTCGGGGTCGAGCGTGCCGTCGCGCGCGCGGCGCGCCAGATTTCGCACGGCATCGAGAATCTCTTGCCGTCCGCCATAATTGACCGCGACGGTCAGCGCGAGGCGCCGGTTCGCGCGCGTGCGCTCCTCCGATTCATCGATCAGTCGATTGATGTCTGGGGCCAGCCGGCCGCGCTCGCCGATGAAGCGAATGCGCACCCCATTACGTGCCAGATCGCTCACTTCGCGCCGAATATAAAAGCGTAACAGCCCCATCAGGTCGTCGACCTCTTCGGCCGGGCGCTTCCAGTTTTCCGCGGAAAACGCATAGATCGTCAAATAGCCGATGCCGAGCTCGTTGCACGCTTCGACGCATTCGCGCACCGCGTTGACGCCCTGATGATGCCCGGCGATGCGCGGCAGGCCCCTCGCCTTCGCCCAGCGCCCATTGCCATCCATGATGATGGCGACGTGACGCGGGACCGCTGCCAGCGAACCGAAGGAGGGAGCGAGCGCCATGATCAGACCTGCATGATCTCTTTTTCCTTGGCGCCAAGCAGCTGATCGATCTGCGCGATCATCTGATCGGTCAGCTTCTGGATTTGATCGGTCTGCTGACGCGCGGCATCTTGGCTCAAATCGCCGCCCTTCTCGTGCTTCTTGACCTTGTCCATGCCGTCGCGCCGGACATTGCGCACGGCGATGCGCGCCTGCTCGGAATATTTGTGGGCGATCTTCGCCAGTTCCGTCCGCCGCTCCTGCGTGAGTTCCGGAATCGGAATGCGCAGCAACTGGCCCTCGACGATCGGATTGAGGCCAAGCGCGGCTTGCTGGATTGCGCGCTCGACCGCCTTGACCTGCGTGCGATCCCAGACCTGGACGGTGATCATGCGCGGCTCGGGCACGTTGACGGTCGCGACTTGCTTGAGCGGCATATGCGCGCCGTAGATCTCGACCGTCACCGGCTCCAGGAGATTGGCCGAGGCGCGCCCGGTGCGCAACCCGACGAGTTCATGTTTCAACACGTCGACCGCGCTTTGCATGCGCCGTTTTACGTCGGCGAGTTCGGCATCAGTCATGGCGGTGATCGTCCTCCCGGATCACGGTGTGCGGCCCGTTCCCCGCCAGCACGGCGGCGAGCCCCCCCGGTTGCTGAATCGAGAATACCACGATCGGAATGTTGTTATCGCGCGCAAGCGAAATCGCCGAGGCATCCATCACCTTGAGGTCCTTGGCGAGCACCTCGAGGAAGGTCAGCGTGTCGTAGCGCACCGCCTTTGGGTCGCGCCTCGGGTCGGCCGAATAGACGCCGTCGACCTTGGTGCCCTTGAAGAGCGCATCGCAGCCCATCTCGGCGGCGCGCAACGCGGCCGCCGTGTCGGTGGTGAAATAGGGATTGCCCGTTCCAGCGGCGAAAATCACCAGCCGCCCCTTCTCCATGTGCCGGACCGCGCGGCGACGGATATAGGGCTCGCACACCGTGGCCATCGGAATCGCCGAAAGCACGCGGGTCGGCACGCCACGGCGCTCGAGCGCGTGTTGCATGGCGAGCGCGTTCATGACCGTGGCCAGCATGCCGATATAGTCGGCGTTGGCGCGCTCCATCCCGGCCGCCGCGCCGGAGATGCCGCGAAATATGTTGCCGCCGCCGACCACCGCGCAGAGCTGCACGCCCGAAGCGTTGACCTCCTGAATGTCGGAGGCGATCCGATCCACCGTCGCGCTATCGATGCCGTAGGAGCCATCGCCCATCAGCGCCTCGCCGGAGATCTTGAGCAGGACGCGGCGAAATCTGGGACGTGCGGACATGGCCTCTCCGGCGCAGGCGAACGGGTAAAGCGCGGCACGGCCGAACCGGCGCATCAAGATGCGCCAACCCATCCCGCTGCAGTCAACCGGACGATACTACACGAGTTTGGGCCTGCCAAACCGGCAGACCAAGCCTTTCCGAAACACGCGCTGCGCGGCGCCGATCAGGCGCCCTTGGCCGCCGCCGCGACCTCGCTCGCGAAATCGCTTTCCTTGCGCTCGATGCCTTCGCCGAGCGCGAATCGCGCGAAGCCCTTGATCGCGATCGGCGCCCCGGCCGATTTGGCCGCCGCCTCGACGACCGCGCCGACCTTGCTTTCGCCGTCGATCACCCAAACCTGGTCGAGCAGCGCGACTTCCTCGTAGAACTTCCGGATCCTTCCATCGACCAACTTCTCGACGATCGCATCCGGCTTGCCGCTGGCCTTGGCCTGCTCGACCAGCACGGCCCGCTCGCGCGCGATCAATTCAGGGTCGAGCTCGGCCGGCGATACCGCGCGAGGATTGGCCGCCGCGACATGCATGGCGAGCTGATGACCGATCTCTTTCAGCTTGTCGACCGGCGCCGAGGATTCGAGCGCGACCAGGACCCCGATCCGGCCGATCCCAGTGCCGATCGCGCCATGGACATAGGCCGCGACCATGCCTTGGCCCACGGTGATGGCCTGAGTCCGCCGCAGGCTGACGTTCTCGCCGATCGTCGCGATCAGGTGGGTGATCTCGTCGGTCACGCTGCGGCCGCTCGTGGCGAGCTTGGCGGCGCTCAAACGGGCGATGTCGCTGCCGGCCCCGAGCGAGGCGCGCGCGATCTCCTGGACCGCGGCCTGGAATTGCGGATTGCGGGCGACGAAATCGGTCTCGGAATTGACCTCGACGAGCGCGCCCCTGTTGCCCTCGACGACCAGGCCGACCAGGCCCTCGGCCGCCACGCGGCTGGCTTTCTTGGCCGCCGCGGCAAGGCCCTTCTTGCGCAGCCAGTCGACCGCCGCCTCGATATTGCCCGCAGTCTCCGCCAGCGCCTTCTTGCAGTCCATCATGCCGGCGCCGGTCTTCTCGCGCAGGTCCTTGACCAGCGCAGCCGAAACTTCAGCCATGCCGCTTCTCCTTTGATCGAGTCGGAACTTCAGGTCGCCGGGGTCGCCGGCTCGATCCCTGCCGCCGACGCCGGCGGCACCATCTCGATGACCTGCTCGGACGCCCCGATGTCCTTGCCGCCGGCCGCCATTTCGGCCTGCAAGCCATCGAGCACGGCGCGCGCGAACAGATCGCAATAAAGGCTGACCGCGCGGGTCGCGTCGTCATTGCCCGGAATCGGGTGGGTGATCGCGGTCGGGTCGCAATTGCTGTCGACGATGGCGATAACCGGACTGTTGAGCTTCTTGGCTTCCTGAATGGCGATCGATTCCTTGTTGGTGTCGATCACCACGATGATCGCGGGCAGACCGGCCATCTCGCGAATGCCGCCGAGCGCACGGGCGAGCTTGTCCCGCCGCCGGGTCAAATGAAGGACTTCCTTCTTGGTCAAGCCGATCTCGCTTTCCGAAAGGCGCTGATCGAGCTCGATCATGGTGCGAATGGAGCCCGATATCGCCTTCCAGTTGGTCAGCATGCCGCCGAGCCAGCGGTGGTTGACATAATACTGGCCGCAGCGCCTGGCGCAGTCGGCGATCGGCTCCTGGGCCTGGCGCTTGGTGCCGACGAACAGCACGCGCCCGCCGGCCGCGGCCGCGTCGCGCAGCACCTGGAGCGCCTGGTCGAGTAGCGGCACCGATTGTTCCAGATCGAGAATGTGGACACCGTTGCGAACGCCGAAGATGAACGGCGCCATTTTCGGGTTCCAACGCTTGGTCTGATGGCCGAAATGCACGCCAGCCTCGAGCAGCTGACGCATGTTGTATTCAGGCAACGCCATGATTTGACACCTTTTTCCGGTTATACCGCCGCGGGCTGAGGCGGCCGGGCGAAGCCCCGCCGCACCGGTCCGGCCCGCGCCGCGCTAGATCAGCGCCGCGCCGGCCCGCCCGCGTGTGAATTTGCCCGGTCTCCCAGGCGCGCGCTTGATACCGCCCGCCCGCCGCCCTGGCAAGCGGAAAGCGGGCGGCGCGGGCATGTCGAGGGCACCGCGCCGACCCGGATCAGAAGGCTTCGGGCCATTTTTGGGCGGTGTGGAGAACGGCCAGGATCCTGACCTCATCGCCTAGAACGGCGTAGGCCACCAGATAGGGCGTTCCCGCGACGATCAGCTCGCGCGTCCCTGAAACCCTGCCCGGGCGGCCAAGATTGGGGTGTTCGGCAAGAATCTCGACGACGGCCCTGATCCGGGTTTCCATCGCCTGCGCAGCCGGCGGATTGTCCCACTCGATAAAGGCCTCGATACCACGGATATCGTCGAGCGCATTCGGATGCCACCCGATCCGCATCTTTCAGCGGCGGGGTTTGGGCATCGGAAGCGGACGCTCGGTCCACTTGGAATCAAGCCAGCGCACGACCTCTTCGTGCGGGACGCTGGGCTGGCCTGCGAGCGTCTCATCAAGGCGCCGCCGAATGGTCGCGACCTGCCAGGCGTTGTGCTCGACGAACGTCTCGATCGCCTCGCGGGCAAGGAACGCCTCGCTCCGCTTGGTGGTTTTCGCCAGCGCCTGGAGCTTCTTCTTGAGCGCGGGGGCGACCCGCGTAATCACCGGTACGGTCTTGTTCATGGGTGAATCACCTTGATTCAAATGTAATCAATTGTATCGACTTGATCCGAGAAGGGCCAGCCGCGTCAGGCGTCAGGCGTCCGCCACGCCGAGCACGCCCGGGATCGCGGCGATCTCGGCGCGGATCGCGGGCGACAAGGCGACCGAATTCGGCAGATCGAGGATGATCTCGTCCTCGCCGCTTTCGATCAGGAGGGCAAGGCGGGCCTTGCCGGGCCCGGCCTGCCGGACGACCTCGGTCAGGCGCGCAAGCGGCCCGCTATCGTGCAGACGGATCTCGAGCCCGCTCATCAGCCCGGCGAGGCGGGGCGCCAGATTCTCGACCGCCTGCGCGGTCAGCTTGACCGCGCCGCCGTCGATGCGGGCGGTCGCGGTCACCAGCACGGTGCGGCCCGGCTCGATCAACTCGCGCGCCTCGGCAAAGGTCTCGCGAAAGATCGCGACCTCGTGGCTGCCGGTGGTATCGGAGATGCGAATGAACGCGAAGCGTTGGCCAGCCGCGCCCCGTTCTTGCTTGCCGAGCACGACACCCGCGACGCGCAGCCTCGCGACATCCCGCTCGACCGCGCTCGCCAATTGGTCGAGCGGCGTCGCGCCGAGCCGCGCCAAGGCCGCCGCGCAACCGTCGAGCGGATGGGCCGAGAGGTAGAAACCGATCGCCTCGAACTCGTTCATCATGCGCTCGAGCGGCGACCAATCGGGCGCCGCGGGCAAAACCGGTTGGGCGGCGGCGACCCCGGTCGCGGCACCAAACAGCGAATCCTGTTTGCTCGCCCGACTTTCCGCGCTCGCTGCGGCGAAGCGCACCAAGAGCTCGGCGCCCTCGAACAGCCGCCGGCGATTGGGCTCGAGCGCATCGAGGGCGCCGGCCTTGATCAGGTTCTCGAGCTGGCGCTTGTTGAGCGCGCCGGCGTCAAGCCGGGCGGCCAGGTCGAACGGGTCGGCGAATGGCCCCGAGCGCCGGCGCGCCGCGACGATGGCTTCGGTCGCCGCGACGCCGACATTGCGGATCGCGGCCAGCGCATAGCGAACCGCCCGGCTGCCATCCGCCTGGCGCTCGACCGAAAAGCCGACCTCGGAGCGGTTGAGATCGGGCGGCAGCAATTTGATCGAGAGCCGGTCGAGCTCTTGGCGCATGGCATTGATCTTGTCGGTATCGCCCATGTCGAGCGTCATCGAGGCGGCCAGAAACTCGACCGGGTAGTTCGCCTTCAAATAGGCCGTCTGGTAGGCGACCAGGGCATAGGCGGCGGCGTGCGATTTGTTGAAGCCATAGCCGGCGAATTTGGCGACCAGCTCGAAAATGCGCGCGGCATCCATCTTGGTGACGCCGTTTCGCATCGCGCCGCCGACGAAGGCTTCCTCCTGGGCCGCCATCTCGGCCTTGATCTTCTTACCCATCGCGCGGCGTAAGAGATCGGCGCTGCCCAGGCTGTAGCCGGCCAGCACCTGGGCGATCTGCATCACCTGCTCTTGATAGATGATGACGCCCGAGGTCTCCTTCAGGATATCGATCAGGCTTGGGTGCAGATGGTCGGGCTGTTCGGTGCCGTGCTTGCAGGCGATGTATTTCGGGATGTTGTCCATCGGGCCGGGACGATAGAGCGCGACCAGCGCGATGATGTCTTCGAACGCGTCGGGCCGCATCTGGCGCAGCACGTCGCGCATCCCTGAGCTTTCAAGTTGGAACACGCCGGCCGTCGCGCCCTCGCCGAGCATCGCATAGGTCGGCGCGTCGTCGAGCGGGATGCGCAGAAGGTCGATCGGATCGCCGCCCTCGCGAATCAGTTTGCAGGCCTGATCCAGCACGGTCAGCGTCTTCAGGCCGAGAAAGTCGAACTTCACCAGGCCGGCGAGCTCGACATATTTCATCGAGAATTGCGTCGCCATCATGCTGGCACGCGGATCGCGATAGAGCGGCACCAGCTCTTCGAGCGGCCGGTCGCCGATCACCACACCGGCGGCGTGGGTCGAGGCGTTGCGGTAGAGCCCTTCGAGCCTGAGCGCGACGTCGATCAGGCGCGCGACCTGCGGATCGCCATCGCGCGCGGCCTGAAGCTGCGGCTCGCCCTTGACCGCCTCGGCCAGCGTGACCGGGCTCGCCGGGTTGTTCGGCACCAGCTTGCAGAGCCGATCGACCTGCGTGTAGCTCATGCCCAGCACGCGGCCGACATCGCGCAACGCCGCGCGCGCCTGGAGCTTGCCGAAGGTGATGATTTGCGCGACCCGCTCAGGCCCATAGCGGTCGCGCACATATTCGATCACGCGGTCGCGATGGATCTGGCAAAAATCGATGTCGAAGTCCGGCATCGAGATGCGTTCGGGATTGAGGAAGCGTTCGAACAGGAGCCCGAAGCGCAAGGGATCGAGATCGGTGATGGTGAGCGCCCAGGCGACCACCGAGCCGGCGCCGGAGCCGCGCCCAGGGCCGACCGGAATGTCGTTGGCCTTCGCCCACTTGATGAAATCCGCGACGATCAGGAAATAACCGGGAAACTTCATCTCGATGATGACGGCGAGCTCATAGGCGAGCCGCTCGCGATAGGGCTTGGCCGCCGCCTCGCGTGCCGCCGCGTCCGGTTCGGACGTGAACACGAGATCCGTCAGCCGGCGCTCGAGCCCCTGCTCGGCCTCGCGGGTCAGAAGCTCCGCCTCGCTCGTGTCGCCGGCATCGGCGAAGGGCGGCAGGATCGGCGCCCGGCTCGCGACCATGAAGGCACAACGCCGCGCGACCGCCAGCGTGTTGTCGAGCGCCTCGGGCAGATCGGCGAACAGCGCGCGCATTTCCGCGGCGGAACGAAAGCCGTGATCCGGCGTGAGCCGGCGCCGCTCGGGCTCATCGACCAGGGCACCCTCGGCGATGCACAGCAGCACATCGTGTGCGGCGTGCATGTCGCGCGGCCCGAAATACGCGTCGTTGGTGGCGACCAGCGGCAGATCGAGCGCATCGGCGAGTTCGATGAAGGCCGCCTCGGTGCGCTTCTCGTCCTCCAAGCCGTGGCGCATCAGCTCGACATAGAGCCGGCCCGGAAAGGCGCGCGCCAAACGCTCGAGCAAATCCCGCGCCGCCGCGCCTTGTTCGGCCAGCAACAAACGCCCGATCGGCCCGGACGGGCCGCCGCTGAGCGCGATCAGTCCCTCGCTATAGCGCTCCACCTCCTCGAGCGCCACGCGCGGCTCGGCATGGCCGTCGCCGCCCAGATAGACCCGGCTCGAGAGCTTCATCAGATTGCCGTAACCGGCCTCGTTTTGGGCCAAGAGGACAAGCCAGTCGCGCGCATCCGGCGGCGCGCGCCGGCCGTCGGGCAGAACCGGTTCGATCGGCAGCTCGCAACCTATGATCGGCTGCACGCCGGCCTTGGAAGCGGCCAGCGAGAACTCCAGCGCGCCGAACAGATTGCCGCGGTCGGTCACCGCGACCGCTGGCATGCGCTCGGCGCGACAAAGGGCGGTCAGCTCGTCGAGCTTGATCGCGCCCTCGGACAACGAATAGGCCGAGTGGACGCGGAGGTGAACGAAATCGGCGTGGCTCATGGGGCGCTCGGACTCGGGGCTGGCGGCAGGACTCTAGCGGCGTGCGCGGACGAGCGCAGCCCAGTCTTTTCGGCCGCCAGCAAAGCTGTTAGCCTTGGCGTCGAAGCGCTGGATCGGGCAGCCGACCGGCGTGTAACGACTTGGAGCGATTTCATGCCCGTAAACGGTTCGACTCAGATCGTCGAGAACGAAGCCAGACTGCGCGAGATCATGGGCCCGACCATGGATCTCGCGATCCACAAATCGCGGCCGAAGCTCGACGCGCATTGCAAGCAATTCATCAGCCGCTCGCCGTTCCTGTGCATCGGCACTTCGAACAAACAGGGCAAGGCCGATGTCAGCCCGCGCGGCGACCCGGTGGGCTTCGTGCAGATCATCGACGACAATCATTTGTTCATCCCCGACCGGCCGGGCAACAACCGGCTCGATACCATGACCAACATCACCGAGAACCCCAATGTCGGGCTCTTGTTCATGATCCCCGGCTTCAACGATACGCTGCGCGTGAATGGCAAGGCGCGCATCGTGCAGGACGACAGCCTGGCCGACAAAGCCAAGATTCGCGGCAAGGCGCCCAAGGTCGGCATCATGATCGAAGTGAACGAGGCGTTTCTCCACTGCGCCAAGGCGTTCACGCGCTCGAGCCTCTGGGACCCGGCGAGCTATCAGAAGCGCGAGGAGATGCCGAGCCTCGCCCACATGATCCTCGATCAGGTCGCGCCGTCCGGCAAACCGCCGAGCGCGACCGAGATCAAGGAGGCCGACGAGTTCGTCGAGGACAATTACAAGACCGGGCTCTATTGAGCCTTGCTCGACCGGACGAACTTGAGAGGCGCGCCCCGCGGCGCGCCTCTTTCGTTTCAGTATTCGGTGAGACGGCCGTCGTCGAGGCCGAGCCGGCGGTCCATGCGTTGGGCGAGCTCGGCATTGTGAGTCGCGATCAGCGCGGCGAGGCCCGATTGGCGCACGGTCGCGAGCAAGGCCTGGAATACGGCGCCGGCGGTGGCATGATCGAGATTGCCGGTTGGCTCGTCGGCCAGCAACAGCACCGGTTGATTGGCCAGCGCGCGCGCGATCGCGACGCGTTGCTGCTCGCCGCCCGAGAGCCGCGCCGGCCGATGCCCCTCGCGTGCCGAGAGGCCGAGCCCGTTGAGTAGAGCGCGCGCCCGCTCGCGCGCCTTGCGCTT
>CAMDDO010000078.1 GCA_945892755.1 Rhizobium sp. Q54
TCAACAACCTGAGGGGCGACCTGCCGGCCACACTCGGGCTCGACTATGCGGCGCTCGGCAGGATCAACCCGCGCATCGTGTGCGTGCATCTTCCGGCCTATGGCCGAACCGGCGAACGGGCGTCCTGGCCCGGGCTCGACTATGTCGTCCAAGCCGAGGCGGGCTACATGACCATGACCGGCGAGCCAGATAGTATCCCGACGCGTTTCGGGCTTTCGATCGTCGACTACATGGCGGGGCAAGCCGCGGCACTCGCGCTCCTCTCAGGAGTCATCGGGGCCAGGCGCACTGGCGTCGGCCACGATTACGAGGCCTCGCTCTACGATGTCGCGATGGGCAATCTGAGCTATCCGGCGACCTGGCACCTAACCGAGGGATACGAGCCCACACGGGTCCCCCGCTCGGGCCATCCCTCCCTGGTGCCGAGCGAGCTCTATCGCACCGCCGATGGCTGGATCTTCATCATGACCAACAAGGCGAACTTCTGGCCGCGCCTTTGCCAGGCCCTTGAGCATCCCGAGTGGATCGACGATCCCTCAATGAGCAGCTTCAAGGCGCGCCTCGCCAACCGGGCCGCCGTGGTGCAGAAGATCGAGGCCGCGTTCATGACGCATCCGACCACGGAATGGCTGACGCGCCTGCACGGCAAGCTTCCCTGCGCACCGATCCATGACGTCAAGTCGGCGCTTGCGAGCGAGTTCGCCGCTGAGCGAAAGATCGTGCAGCGCGTGCCGCACCCGACCCGCGGCGAGATCGGCTTGGTGCGCCAGCCGGTTCTGATGGACGGCCAGGTCATGGCGCGCCATGCGGCGCCGGCGCTCGGTGCCGATACGGAGGAGATCCTACGTGAGCTCGGTTATTCCAGCGCCGAGATCGAGGGCTTGGAGGCCGACGGCACGGTCAAGCGGGCGAAGCCAGAGGCGCCTCGCGCGGGACGCTAAGCGTTCTGTAGCCATCCTAAACGATCCCCGGACTGAGCTGTAGAGTCTGCTCACAAGAAGGAACGAGCAGACGATGAAGTGATCAAGGTTCAGGGAAGAGCAGTTCATCGCAATCCTGCGCAAGCAGGAGGCGGGAGCGGTGACAGGAGATGAAGCCCGAACTTCAACACGACAGAGAGACCCATGGAAGACAGAACTGAACGCCGCTCGATCTGGGGAGATAGCGACCAGCAAGGCGCCATGAACTACGTCACGCCGGAGGTCACGCTCGCCGCGCTCGCCAGTGTGAAGCAGGGGCGGATGATCGATCTGAGTCACGAGCTCAAAGTCGGTGCGCCGCAGATTCCGCCCTTCATGTCCCCCTATCTTCTCGGCATGTGGGCCAATCCGGACACGACCCGGCGCTGGGTCAAGGAGAAATTCGACGCGACGAACGATCTTGGGGTGTTCACCGAGCGGGTGAGTCTTTGCATGCACACCGGCACGCATGTAGATGCGCTCGGCCATTTCACGATCGGGGATGAGATGTTCAATGGCTGGCGCTATCAGACATCGTCGAGCAATTTCGGCCTCGAGCGGCTCGGCATCGAGCAGATGCCGCCGATGATCACCCGTGGCGTGTGCCTCGACGTCGGCGGCGGCGATGGCGGAGACTTTCTCGAAGGCGGCCGCGTCGTCACCCGGCGGCACCTCGAGAAGGCGCTCGACAAGGCGCGGGTGGAGCTTCGCCCGGGCGACGCCGTACTGTTGCGCACCGGCTGGGGCCGTTTCTTCATGACCGACAACGCCCGCTATACCGCTTCCGAGCCGGGGATCGACGAGGAGGCCGCACGTTGGCTCGCCGAGCGGAAGATCTGCGCGATCGGAGCGGACAACATGGCGGTCGAGGTGATGCCCAATCCCAACCCGCGCCTCGTGCTCCCGGTGCATCAGTACACGCTTGTCGAGGCCGGCGTGTACCTGATCGAGAACCTCGTCCTAGACCATGTGGTGAGGCAGGGCCTGGCGACGTTCTGCATGATCATGCTGCCCGTTAAGTTCACGGGCGCAACTGGCTGTCCGGTGCGTCCAGTCGCTCTTCTCTGAAGACTGATGTGCCTCCACCGATTCTTCGACTTGAGCCGAAGTCTATACCGCATTTGGGCTGAGCCGGCTCGGTGACGCGAGGTGACGCGCGCGCGGTCGGCCAGCAACCGCAGCGATCCGGCTCGTTGCATATTGAGATCACAGTTCTACGCGCAAAGTGCGAGTAGCTGTTCCCCCATCCTACCTTGCTGGCGCACCTTGTGGTGATCGTGCTGCTCGGCTTGCATCATCCGATGCGCCTCGGACAGGTTGGCGAACCAATACGTACATTCCTACAATCGTGGTACACAGCTACAGAGAAAAATGGCGAAGAGCGAGCCATCGAGTCGGAATTTGAAGGATCAGCGGTCTACAGGTCTGAGCGCTGATGCCCGCGATTACTGGGGCTGCCAACCGGCCACCAGCGGCCGGAGAACGTCGGTCAAAAAGAAATTGGCGGAGGGGGAGAGCCTGGGGTCCAACCTTCCCTTGCAGCACTGCGCGTAGTCCCGCGCAACCTCGAGGCCAAGATCGACGCCTTCGTCGGCTACCACAATCACCGGCGCTACCAAGATACCTGAACAACCTCACGCCCGCAGACGTCTACTTCGGGCGGGGCCAGACCATCTTGCTGGAAAGGGGGAGGATCAAACGCAGGACCATCGAACAGCGGCGCTTGCAGCGCGCCAAAACCGCTGCCCAAACTGAATCCAAGGATGAGCCAGGCCCTTCCTTAGCCAACGAGCTCGCCTGTCTCAAATATTTTGACGACGGACACAGAGCCATTATTGCCCGCGATTTCACAATCAAGACTTTGCGGCGCGGGCGCGACGAGGACGCCGTACACTGAAAGACTGACTGATCGCTAGGTGACAAACCCGAACCCTATGTGAGGTCGCCTTCACCACCACGCCTCCCAGAACGCGCCCGCCAACGAACCAGTGAATTGGCCCTCGCGAGCTTCGGTGCTACGGTTTCTGTTCGACGGATAGAATCGGCAAGGCCATAGCAGTTCAAGCGGCCGAGCACAGCAATTGCGAGGGGGAGACGATGACGACACTGATTCTGCATTCGACGCCGCTCAGCACATATGGGCGCACCTGTCGCATGGCATTGGCCGAAAAAGGGGTGCCTTACGAGCTCGATCCGATCGGCCCACAAGCGCCGGAGCAGAAGGCACGGCAACCCTGGGGCTCGGTGCCGGCGATGAGCCATGGCGATATCCGCATGTACGAGACGCTCGCGATCTGCAATTACGTTGACGCCGCGTTCGACGGGCCGCCGCTGCTGCCGGCCGACCTGCTCGCCCGCGCCCGCTGTTATCAGTGGATCTCGGTCTTCATCCAATATCTGTACCGGCCGGCCGTGGACATCGTGTTGCAGCGCCTGGTCGTACCCACGCGCGGTGGCACGCCCGACGAGGCGCTCGTCGCCGCGAGCGTGCCTAAGACCGAGAAGGCGCTCGGCGTGCTCAACGGCGCGCTCGATGGGCAGAAGTGCTTCGCGGGCGCAGCGCCTTCGCTCGCCGATTATTTCGTGCTGCCGCTGCTGCACTATCTGAAGATGACGCCGGAGGGCGAGAAGCTGCTCGCCTCGACGCTGAACCTGAATCGCTGGCAAGCCGCGATGGACAAGCGTGACAGCGCGGTGCAGACGATGCCGAAGTTTGGTTAAGCCCGTATCCACCGGATGATGCGACGGCGCCTGCAGCGCGGCAAGGAAATGGCGGCGGTCTTCGTCGACCGGCTGGAGCCACACGATGAAACCTGTCTGCCTGGTCACCGGCGTCGGCGCGGAACACGGCACGGGTGCCGAGATCGCCCGGCGGTTCAGCACCGACTACCGGGTCGCCCTTCTTGCGCGCAATGCGGCGAACATCGAGGTTCTGGCCGCCAAGTACGGCGGCCGCGCCTATCCCTGCGATGTCGGTGATCTGGACGCGCTGGCAGATACCGTCGGTCGGGTCAAAGCCGAGATGGGTCCGCCGAAGATCGTGATCCACAATGCCCTGCGCGCGACCCGTGGCCCGCTACTGGAGCAAGACCCCGACGATCTGGAACGAAACTTTCGGGTCAATACCACGGCTCTGCTGCATCTGGCGCGGCAGACGATTCCCGGGATGCTGGAAGCGGGCGAGGGCGCGATCCTGGTGACCGGCAACACCTCGGCCACCCGGGGCAAGGCGCACTGGGGCTTCTTTGCCTCGACCAAGGCGGCGCAGCGTATCCTGTCGGAGTCGATCGCCCGCGAGTTCGGGCCGCAGGGCATCCATGTCGCCTATTTCGTGGTCGATGCCTTGATCAACACGCCGCGCACCCGGCCGATTCTGGCGCCGGACAAGCCGGACGATTTCTTTGCCGAACCCCACGCGATCGCCGAAGAAATGTTCCGGGTCGCGCATCAGGACCGCTCCACATGGTCCTTCCTGGTCGAGCTAAGACCGTTCGGCGAGGTCTGGTAGCAGAGCGCCGGCACCGTCGGGAGGGGGCATGGCGAACGACAGATTGGAGCTTTGGGGGCAGGCACCGCGCGGACCCATCGAACGCTTTGGATGGCGCGCGAGTTGGGGCTCGAATTCCAGCACTTTCCGATCGGCCCCAGGACCGGAGAGACCAAAGAGCCGGCCTTCCTGGCCTTGAACCCCCGGCACAAGGTTCCGATGATGCGCCACGGCGATCTGGTGCTGACCGAGAGCGCGGCGATTCTGATCTACATGACGGAACGCCTGGCCCCGCCGGGCCATGTGTTCCGCACCGACGATCCGGTGGGATTCTTCTCTGGTCTGAGCCGGGGCTGAGTGTCAGCGCGGAACCCGGACAGGTATGTGAATGAAAAGGGGATGGAGATGAAACGAAGCGGGAGCTGCCTCTGCGGTCGTGTCACGTTCGAGGTCGAAGCGATGCCAACGATGCAGGCCTGTCATTGTTCGATGTGTCGGAAATGGAGCGGTGGACCGTTCATGTCCGTTCCATGCAAGGCGGCAACGTTCGACGGTCCGATCGGCCGTTATGTTTCTTCGGAGGGATGTGAGCGCGGCTTTTGCACCAATTGCGGTTCCAGTCTGTTCTTTCACGCGTCCGGCACTCCGATACACGCGATCTCGATTGCCCTGTTCGACGACCAGTCAGGCCTGCCGTTCTGCGCCGAGATCTACATCGACGACAAGCCGGACTACTATGCGTTCTCGAATGAGACCAAAGAGATGACGGGTGCCGAATTCGAGAGCCGGTTTCGCAGAGGCTGATTGGCATATGGTGGCTCGGCGGCGGTTCTTCCGATTGCTCCTCAGGTGTCCCACAGAATGCGCGGCCACCTACCACTGACGGACCGGAATTCTGCTCCGATCTGCAAGCCGTCCGACCGTTAGCTTCCCGAGCGCGGCGCCCCAGTTCATTTGATCCGGAAGCATGGCCTTGGTCTGGTCCGCGATCGTGCCGGGTCGCGAAACTGTCGCGCCCTTGACGCGCGGCGGCGCGCCCACCCCAGCCCGACACCTCGATCCGGCGTTCCGGGGTACCTTGATGCAAGTCAAGGCGACCACGTCGATGCATGCCTAGAAATGCCTCAACGTTCAATGGGGCGAGGCGCGGCGCTATGTTCGGGCATGATCTGGCCATTGCCGAGAGGCTGTTGGCAATGTGTTCGCCAGATGCGGTGTCGGGTTCGCACGCGGCGCTGATTGGTGGGCTCGGCCTTGCCGGTTTGATCGGCGGTGCGCTCCATTGCGCGCCGATGTGCGGGCCGTTCGTGCTGGCCCAAGGCTCACGCCGGAACGTCGCATCGCTCGCTCGCTCGCGCGCTATCGCTGACGCCCTATTGATCCCCTACCATCTTGGCCGGACGACCACCTATGCGGCGCTCGGCGCGTTATCCGGCGGTCTCGGCGGCACGATCGTCGCGGTGTCGGAGATGCGCTGGATCGCCGCCGCCTTCCTCATGATCGCGGCGCTTTGTCTCGTCACTCAAGCCATGAAGAGCCTCGGCGCGCCGGTGCCCATGCCGCCACGGTTTCGGGTCGGTCTCGCGCGGCTGACTCTCCCGCTCATTCGCCGCGCCGGGCGTGTCGGCGCGACATTCGGCGAGCGCGCCCCGCTCTGGCGCGGTTATGCGCTCGGGCTCGTGCTCGGCTTGCTGCCCTGTGGCCTGCTCTATGGCGCGCTGTTTGCCGCGGCCGCGAGTGGCTCCTTGATCGGCGGCGCGCTGGTCATGGCGGCCTTCGCGGCCGGAACCGCGCCCGCGCTCAGCCTCTTGGCGCTGACCGGCCACGCCGCGGCGCGCCGCTGGCCGCGCGCGCTGCACCGGGTCTCGGGCGTCGCGCTTGGCTTCGGCGCCGCGCTCAGCGCGGCATTCGCGGTCGAGTGGTTGAGTTGAGCACGAAGGGGATTGCCATGATGGGGTCGCGATGATCAGCGCAAGCCAAGCCGCCACGACCACGCCCGAACGTTACAACGACGCTGTGGTCAGGGCCCATGTGATCGCCACGGTGTTCTGGGGCCTCGCCGGGTTTATCGCGGGGCTTTATCTGGCGCTCGAACTCGCCTTTCCGGCGCTCAACGCCGATCTCCCGTTTCTGTCATTCGGGCGCTTGCGGCCTTTGCATACCTCGGCCGTGGTCTTCGCGTTCGGCGGCAATGCGCTGCTCGCCACCTCGTTTCACGTCGTGCAGCGCACCTGCCGCGCACGCCTGTTCGGCGGCCCGCTCGTCTGGTTCGTGTTCCTCGGCTATCAGCTTTTCATTTGTGGCGCGGCGAGCGGCTATCTGCTCGGCATCACCGAGGGCAAGGAATATGCCGAGCCCGAATGGTTCATGGATGCCTGGCTCACACTCGTCTGGGTGGTCTATCTCTTGGTCTTCCTCGGCACGCTGATGAAGCGGAAGGAACCGCACATCTACGTCGCCAACTGGTTCTTCCTCGCCTTCATCGTCACGGTCGCGATGTTGCACATCGTGAATGCGATGAGCTGGCCGGTCTCGTTCACCAGCACCAAGAGCTATTCGATGTTCGCCGGCGTGCAGGACGCGTTGACCCAGTGGTGGTACGGCCACAACGCGGTCGGCTTCTTCCTGACCGCTGGCTTCCTCGGCATGATGTACTACTTCATTCCGAAGCAGGCCGGGCGACCGATCTATTCCTATCGGCTCTCCATCATCCATTTTTGGGCGCTGATCTTCCTCTATATCTGGGCCGGCCCGCACCATCTGCATTACACCGCGCTTCCCGATTGGGCGCAGACGCTCGGCATGACCTTTTCGGTCATGCTCTGGATGCCGTCCTGGGGCGGCATGATCAACGGCATCATGACGCTCTCGGGCGCGTGGGACAAACTGCGCACCGACCCCGTGCTGCGCATGATGGTGACCTCGGTTGCCTTCTACGGCATGAGCACGTTCGAAGGACCGCTGATGTCGATCAAGGCAGTGAACGCGCTCAGCCACTATACCGACTGGACGGTCGGGCACGTTCATTCCGGCGCGCTCGGCTGGGTTGCCTTCGTCTCGTTCGGCGCGATGTATCACTTGGTGCCGAAACTGTGGGGGCGCGAGCGGCTCTATTCGCTCAAGCTGGTCAATCTGCACTTCTGGATCGCCACCATCGGCATCGTGCTCTACATCACCGCGATGTGGGTGTCGGGCATCATGCAGGGGCTGATGTGGCGCGCCTATGACTCGCTCGGCTTCTTGCAATACTCCTTCGTCGAAACCGTCGAGGCGATGCACCCGTTCTATTTGATCCGCGCGCTCGGCGGCCTCCTCTTCGTGATCGGCGCCGTGATCATGACCTACAATCTCTGGCGCACGGCGCGCGGCGATGTGCGTGGCTCCGAGCCGATCGCGGCGCCGGCGCGGCTCGCGCCGAGCCCCGCCTGAGGAGGGCGCGATGTTCCGTTATCACAAACCGATCGAACGCAATGCCTCGCTTCTCCTCGTCCTCATCCTGATCGTGGTTTCGATCGGCGGATTGGTCGAGATCGCGCCCTTGTTCACGATCGAAACCACCATCGAGAAGGTGCGCGGCATGCGGCCCTATTCACCGCTCGAGCTCGCGGGGCGCAACATCTATGTCCGCGAAGGCTGCTACACCTGTCACAGCCAGATGATTCGCTCGTTCCGCGATGAGGTGGAACGCTATGGCCACTATTCGCTCGCGGCCGAGAGCATGTACGACCACCCCTTTCAATGGGGATCGAAGCGCAACGGCCCCGACCTCGCGCGCGTCGGCGGGCGTTACTCGAACGACTGGCACGCGGCGCACATGATCGACCCGCGCGCCGTGGTGCCGGAATCGATCATGCCGTCCTATGGCTGGCTGGCGACCGCGCCGCTCGCGTTCGACGATGTCGCCGAGCACCTCAAGACCAATCGCGCGGTCGGTGTGCCCTATGACGAGGCGATGATCGAGGCGGCCGCGAGCGACCTCGCGGCGCAGGCCGATCCGAACGCCGACCACGCGGCGCTTCTTGCGCGTTATCCGAAGGCGCTGGTCGGCGATTTCGATGGCAAGCCGACCGAAGTGACCGAGCTCGACGCCATGATCGCCTACCTACAGATGCTTGGCACGCTGGTTGAGTTCGAGGCGCCGCAACAGGCCGGCGCGCAGAACGCGCCGAAGGAGTAGGGCATGGTTCTCAGCGCCGTCATCGAGATCTTGAAGCCGCTCGCCATCGCCGGCGGCATGGCGGTTTTCCTGGGGCTGATCGCTTACGTCTATTGGCCGCGCCGCAAGCGCCAGGTCGAGGCGCATGGCGAGATCCCGTTCAGGGAGGATTGAGCCGTGGCCGACGATAGACAGAAAGACGACATCACCGGCGTCGAGACCACCGGCCATGAATGGGATGGTATTCGCGAGCTGAACAACCCGCTGCCGCGTTGGTGGCTCTATATTCTCTATGCGTCATGCGCCTTCGCGCTGCTCTATTGGGTGCTCTATCCGTCATGGCCGGGTGTGTCCGATCATTCGAAAGGGGTGCTCGGCTGGACGCGCCACGCCACGCTCGACGCCGAAATCACCGCCGCCAAGGCGAAGCAGTCGGCCTATGTCGAAAAGATCGCGGCGCTGCCGATGGCGGAGGTGGCGAACGACCCCGAGCTCCTGACGTTCGCGAATGCCGGCGGGCGCTCGGCGTTCGGCCTCAATTGCGCGCAATGTCATGGCTCGGGCGCGGCCGGCGGCAAGGGCTACCCCAATCTGAACGACGACGATTGGGTGTGGGGCGGCACGCTCGACGCCATCGAAGCCACGATCCGCTATGGCATTCGCTCCGCCCATCCCGAGACACGCCAAAACGACATGCCGGCCTTTGGCGTCGACGAAATCTTGACGGCGGAACAAATCAACGATGTCGCCGAGCATGTGCTGGCGCTGAGCCAGAGCGCGACCGATCCGGCCGCGGCCGAGCGCGGCGCGCCGCTCTTCGCCGAACAATGCGCGGCCTGTCATGGCGAGCGGGGCGAGGGCAATACGGAGCTCGGCGCGCCGAAGCTCTCGGACGCGCTCTGGCTCTATGGCGGTGACAAGGCCGATGTGGTGGCGAGCATAGCGGCGGCGCGGCGTGGCGTGATGCCGGCCTGGATCGGTCGGCTCGACGACGCCACAATCAAGCAACTCGCGCTCTATATCCATTCGCTCGGCGGCGGCGAATAGGCCGGGTTGGGGAATTCCGGCATGGATCGGCTTGTCATTGACGAGCCCGTCGAGGCGGTCAATAGCCGCGAACAGCGCTCGTTCTACAAGAAGCGCGTGGCGATTCACCCGAAGCTTGTGTTCGGGCGCTATCGCCAGATCAAGTGGGTTGCGCTCGTCGTTTTGCTCGCGATCTATTATCTGGTGCCTTGGCTGCGCTATGACCGGGGGCCGAACGCGCCGGATCAGGCGGTGCTCGTCGATATTCCGGGGCGCCGCTTCTATTTCTTCTTCATCGAGATCTGGCCGCAGGAGGTCTATTACTGGACCGGCCTTCTGATCGTCGCGGCGGTGGGGTTGTTTTTCGTCTCCTCGCTGTTCGGCCGCGTCTGGTGCGGCTATGCCTGTCCGCAGACGGTGTGGACCGACCTGTTCATCTATGTCGAGCGCGTGTTCGAGGGCGATCGCAACGCGCGCATTCGGCTCGCGGCGGCGCCATGGGGCTTCGGCAAGCTCGCGCGCAAAAGCGCGAAGCACGCGGTTTGGCTTGCGATCGGGCTCGTCACCGGCGGCGCCTGGGTTTTCTATTTCGCGGATGCCCCGAGCCTGTTCGGCGATCTGATCGCCGGCCAAGCGTCGCTCGGCGCCTACCTCACCATCGCGATCCTGACCGGCACGACCTATGTGTTCGCCGGCTTCGCGCGCGAGCAGATTTGCACCTATGTCTGCCCCTATGCGCGCTTCCAGGCCGCGATGTTCGACGAAGATACCATGCTCGTCAGCTATCAAGCCGCGCGCGGCGAGCCTCGGGCCAAGCATAAGAAGGGCGAGCCATGGGAAGGCCGTGGCCACTGCATCGATTGCGGCCAATGCGTCGCGGTCTGTCCGACCGGGATCGACATTCGCCACGGCCAGCAGATGGAATGCATCACCTGCGCTCTCTGCATCGACGCCTGCAATGGGGTGATGGACAAGGTCGGCTTGCCGCGCGGGCTGATCCGTTATGACACGCTGCGCAATATGCAGGTGCGCGCTGCCGGTCAGCGTCCGCACATCAAGCTGTTTCGACGGCGCACACTGGTGTATGCCGCAATTCTCTTCGCGGTGCTGGCCGCCATTTTGACCGGACTCTTCTCGCGCGCCGATCTTGAGGTGACGGTTCAGCGCGATCGAAATCCAGCCTTTGTTACATTATCGAATGGCGACATTCGCAATGGCTACACGCTGAAGGTACTCAACAAGTCGCACGAATCGCGCGTATTGAGTCTCTCGGTCTCGAACCTGCCCGACGCGCGCCTTGAGGTGCTCGGTCAGAAAGGTTTGGAGCTCGAAGCCCGCCCGGCGCAGATCGAAAGCTTCCGCGTGTTTGTTCAGGCGCCGCGTCAGGCCCTTGAGAAAAACAGTACCGCCTTCGCCTTCGTGCTCCGCGATCCGGTCAGCGCGACCGAAGCCGAACACGATGCTGTGTTCATGGCACCACGTCGATGAACCCCAGCCGCAAGATCACCCTATCACCCGAAGCCACGCGTCGAAGCCGCTGGATTCCGTGGACCTTTGTCGGCGGCTTCGGCGTGGTCATCGCGGTCAATCTGGTGCTCGTCGTGTTCGCGCTGACCAGTTGGTCGGGGCTCGAAACGGAACAGGCCTATCAGAAGGGGCTTGCGCACAATCAGACGCTCGATGCGATTTCGAGTCAGGTCGCGCGCGGCTGGCGGGGGACGCTGGCCTTTGCGCCGCGTGAGGCCGGGAGCGGCCAGCTTATGTTTACGCTCGTGGATGCCGCGGGCGATCCGGTCGATGGGCTCGACGTGACGGCACGGCTGATCCGTCCCACTCATGAAGGCTTCGACAAGGCGATCATTCTGCGGGCCCTTGGCGCCGGCCGCTATGAGGCCATGCTCGATCTGCCGCTCGACGGACAATGGCGGGTCGAGATCGAGGCAAGCGGGCGCGGCGCGCCCTATGTCATGAGCGGTCGTATCATGGTGCGCGAATGACCGGTTGCGCCCATTGCGGCGCGTTGGCAGCCGGCATTGCCGATGCCGAAGGACGGCTCTTTTGTTGTCCGGGCTGCGCCGCTGCGTTTGATTTGATCGCGACGCTTGGCCTTGGACGTTTTTATGAGCGGCGGACGCTTGGGTCCGAGCCGTTTGCGCTCAAACCCGATGTCGATGCCGCGTCGATCGATGTCATCAGCCATGTGCGCCGCGATGAGACCGGCCACTGTCGGCTCGACCTGATGATCGATGGTTTGAGCTGCGCGGCCTGCGTGTGGCTCATTGAATCGGCCTTGTTGCGTCAGCCGAATATCGAAACGGCGCGGGTCAATCTGAGTGCGCGGCGGCTTGCGCTGAGCTGGAGCGGCGTGTCAAGCGATGCCGAGGCCCTGATCGGCGTGGTGCGGCGGCTTGGCTTCCGCCTGGTACCTTATGACCCGGCGCGACTGAAAAGCGCCGCGAGCGAAGAGGAGGCGCGGCTGCTTCGCTGCCTCGCCGTGGCGGGCTTCGCCATGGGCAATGTCATGTTGCTCTCGGTCGCGATCTGGTCCGGTCTGTTTGGCGAGATGGGGCCGGCGACGCGCGATCTTCTGCGTTGGGTCTCGGCGTTGATCGCGATGCCGGCGGTCGCCTATGCCGGTCGGCCGTTCTTCTCGAGCGCGCTGCGCGGCATTGCCACCGGCCGGCTCAATATCGACGTGCCGATTTCGGTCGGCGTTCTGCTCACCACCGCGATCAGCCTGTTCGAGACCATGCACGGCGGGGCGGAGAGCTATTTCGAATCGGCCACCGCGCTGCTCTTCTTCCTGTTGATCGGCCGCTATCTCGATCGCCGCGCGCGCGGTAAAGCACGCTCCACGGCTGAACACCTGATCGCGCTACGAGCCCGTGCGCTGATCGTGGTCGATGCAGACGGAAAATTCCGCGCGGTCGCCGCCGAGCGGGTCGAGCCTGGCATGATGGTGTTCGTCGCGCCGGGCGAGCGCATCGGTGTCGATGGCGAGGTGGCGGTGGGCGCCTCGGATGTCGACAACAGCCTGGTCAGCGGCGAAAGCACGCCGGTGCCCGTGCGCGTTGGCGCTAAAATATTTGCGGGAACGCTCAATCTGAGTGCGGCGCTTCGGCTTCGCGTGACCGCGTCGGGCGAGGGTACGCTGCTCGCCGAGATGGCGCGGCTGATGGAGGCGGCCGAAGGCGCGCGCGTGCGCTATGTCGCGCTCGCCGATCGCGTGGCGCGCATCTACTCGCCGGTCGTGCATTTGCTTGGCCTTGGCACGTTCTTGGGTTGGTTCATGCTCGGGGCGGGGGGATGGGAGAATGCGCTGCTCAATGCGATCGCCGTGCTCATCATCACTTGCCCCTGCGCGCTCGGGCTTGCCGTGCCGATGGTGCAGACGGTGGCGACGGGCCGGCTGTTCCGGCGCGGCATCCTTCTGAAGTCGGCGACTGCGCTCGAGCGCCTTGCCGACATCGACATGGTCGTGTTCGACAAGACCGGCACCTTGACGCTTGGCCGGCCGGAATTGCAGACCGAGGGCATACCGCCCGCGCGGCTCGCGATTGCATCGGCGTTGGCGGCCTCGAGCCGGCACCCGCTGGCGCAGGCGATCCGCCGCGCCGCGCCCGATATCGTGCCGGCCGATCATGTCATCGAACGGCCTGGTCTCGGTCTTGAAGCTATGGTCGATGGAAAGCGCGTGCGCCTCGGCAACCGGATTTTATGTGATATCCCCGAGGACGAGCATGCGGTCGCGAGCGAATTATGGCTCGCGCTCGATGACGCGGCGCCCCTGCGCTTCGCGTTCAGCGATCCCTTACGCGGCGACGCACGGATGACGATCGAAGCGCTCAAGGCGCGCGGCTATGCGATCGCCCTGCTGTCGGGCGATCGTGCGCCCGCCGTCGCGGCAATCGCCGACGCGCTTGGGGTCGAGACTTGGCAGGCCGGCGCGACGCCGCAAGGCAAGTGCGTCACGCTGCACGAGCTTGGCGAAGCAGGTAGGCGCGTGCTGATGGTGGGCGACGGTCTCAACGATGCGCCGGCGCTGGCGGCGGCTTATGTTTCGCTTTCACCGGCAAGCGCGGCCGATATCAGCCAAAGCGCGGCGGACGCGGTGTTTCAGGGCGCGCGGCTCGATGCCGTCGTCGAGTTGATCGATGTGGCGCGCCGGGCTCGAGGGCGCATCAAGCAGAATGTTGTTCTCGCTCTTGCCTACAACCTTCTGGCTGTGCCACTCGCCATGGCCGGATTCGTCACGCCCTTGATTGCGGCGATCGCCATGTCGAGTTCGTCCATTCTGGTGATCGGCAACGCGCTCCGGCTCGGCGCCAAGAAAGGAGGGCCGTCATGACCATGCTGCTGATTCTGATTCCGGCCGCGCTGTTCCTTGGCCTGATCGGCCTCGCCGCGTTCTTCTGGGCGATGCGCTCGGGTCAGTTCGACGACCTCGACGGCGCGGCATATCGAATCCTCTATGACGATGACGAGCATCCCCCGCGTGCTCGGCAGAAGGAGGGCCCGACATGATAGACACAAGAACGACCTCGCCATTCCACATTCCCGCGGTACGGCAAATCGGCTTCGACCAGCCGTGGAACTGGCTGGCCGCCGGGTGGCGCGACCTTCTGCGAAGCCCGAGTGTCAGCCTTGCCTATGGCGCGCTCTACGCGATCGCCGGCTGCCTGCTGACCTATGGCATGGTCGCGCTTGGCGCGTGGTATGTGATTCTGCCGCTCGCGGCGAGCTTCATGTTGCTCGGGCCCTTGCTTGGCGTCGGCCTTTATGAGGCCAGCCGTCGCCACGCCGCCGGCGAACCGGTGAGCTTGCGGGTCGCGCTCAATGCTTGGCGGCGCAATCGACAACCGATCTTCATGCTCGGTGTTATTCTCATGCTCGCGGTTTTGCTCTGGATTTACATCGCGATGTTCCTGTTCGCGATTTTCTATGGCAGCGGCGGCTTCAATGTCGATGCTTTCTTCGCCGAAACCTTCTTTTCGTTCACGACTATCTGGTTCTTGATTGTCGGCATCGCGAGTGGGGCGGTATTCGCGACGTTTGTGTTCGCGATTAGCGCGGTGGCGTTTCCGATGATCATCGATCGACCAGATATGAGCACGACCGCGGCGGTGCTGACCAGCCTGAACGCGGTGCGTCGCAATTGGTGGCCGATGATGCTGTGGGCCGGGCTTATTGTCGCGTTCTCGGTTGCGGGTCTCGTGGTGGTTTATGTTGGGCTAATTGTGACGTTGCCTTTGATTGGCCATGCGAGTTTTCATGCCTATCGTGACCTGGTCGATTAGGAATGGATCTGGCCAAATCCATTCGTCGACCTCCTGGGCAAAGCGAAGATCGGCGTAATGAAAAACACCCGTCGGTCTCGGCATGCGATGGACCTCCGAGCCAAAAGGGTTGTCCCTGCCGAAAATTAGCTCCGGGCTAGGGAATGATGCAGGCCGCCGACTTGAGGGACGAATTGGAGCCGCCCTTTTCGTTGGATCGCTCGGCGGACCGGGGACATTCCAGCCGCTTGCGCGATTTGAGCAGCGAAGTGACGCGCCACCAGAGGATTTTGAGCACCCCGATTATCGATCGAGATCATGTCACGACGCTTCGAGTCGCGTCGAATGTGTATCGGGCGGAGTTTTCGGTAACGACACGGCGTGCAGACGAGCGTTGAAGACCTCGATGCACATGTTATCCGCGGGTTTCCCTCGGCCTCGAGAAGTCCAGCGCGACGATCGCTATCAGATCCGTTAACGTGCCTCGATGGCGTCGGGTGTGCACAGCCGGTCGATCGTGCGCCGGCTCTCCTGCGCATCGGCGACTGTGACCTCCCTGAAGCGATAGACGTCGCCCGGCTTCGACTGGCCGAGTTTCCAAAACTCGGCGTGCGGAATCGTATAGGG
>CAMDDO010000079.1 GCA_945892755.1 Rhizobium sp. Q54
GATCGAGTTCATCATCGGTATAGCCCATCGACTTGGCGAAGGCCTTTCGGAGATAAAACGAAAAGCCCGGGTCGCCATAGGCGGTGAGCCGCCCCTTCATGCCGCGCGAATTCGCCATCGATCGCTCCCTCTCGCTCGCTCGCGGAAAATCGGGCGATCATGGCGTTAGACCATCCCTGCCGACAAGACCGCGCGACGTGAATCGAGATGACGGACCCAGAATTGGCCGAGCTAAGGACTAGCTTGGCCGGGCGGCCGACCCGGCCGGACGGTTTCACTCGGCGCCGCTTGCTAAACAGCGATCCCCTCGTCATGCGCACGCTTTCAGCGGATGGCTGCGTCGCGCTGAGCCATCGAGACGCTCGGTTTCCGCTATGGGAAGACCATCATCCACCGAGGCCTGCCGCTCTTTTTTTGAGTCGTCTGACCGCGCGGCGGCTCAGCGCGTGAAGTCCTTGACCCCTTCGAAGCTCGGTCGAAGCTGCTGGATCTGAATCTGCCTGAGGTCCAGATTGCTTCGGGTCCGTCGGTCTTCGATGACCCTGATTTCGGCGATCAGCTCATCGAGCCGGGCGCGACGTTGGCTCCGCGTCATCGTGTCGGCCTCGAGCGCGGCGGTCATCGTCTTATCCTCGGCGGTCGCCCGGCGAGTTTGGGGTGCGCCCTGCCTAGGCTGGGGCGCCCCCACCCATCCTAGGGGATCACCTTCTCCTTGCGCATGGTATCGAAAGCGTCCTTGAAGCTCTGCTCAGTGTCGATCACCTCGTAGAAGCCATGTTCGATGCGCTTGGTGTCCTCCAAAATGGTGTCCCACCAGCGCTGGAAAAGCCAATTGGCGAACGTCCAGTCGCAGGCACTGAATTCGTCGACCTTGAGGCCGTATTTTTTGATCACGCGCGGCCAAACCCGCGCCGATTCATTCATCATCACCTTGACGTCGAACGGCATGATGACGCCCATCGGCACCTTGAAATAGTCCGCGAAGAACGGCCACACGGTCGACCAGCGGAAGCCCGAATCATTGGTGATGTTGAAGGCCTGATTGCTGCATTTCGGGTTGGTCGCAACGAACGCCTGGAAGCGACCGAGAATGCGTGCGTCGGTGAAGCGGTTATAGGCATTGAACGACGCCGCGCTGCCCGGAAAGTTGAGCGGCACCCCCATCTCCTTGCAGACGATCGCGTAGTGCGCGATCAGCGACGCGCAATTGAGCGGAATACCGGTCGCAAAGCCGATCACCGCTTCGGGCCGCACGCAGGCATAGTCCCAGCTCTTGCCCTTCTGCAAATTCGTGATGAAGTCCTGCTGGTCGTAGTAGAAATTCGGTGGCAGATGGCGCGGATCGGTCTCCTTCGAGGGCGATCTATGCGGCCCGAGATGCACGCCGTAATACTTGCCGCCCTGGGTCAACACCACGCGCTTCAGGTTTTTGGCGATCGGCGCGACCACGCCGATCGAATTGGCGACAAGCGCAAGATTATCCTCGGTGTTCTCAGCCGCCACACCGCCCGATAGGCCGGCAAAAAAAATGTGCGTCACATCGCTCAAGTCGCCGAGTTTTTCCTCGGCATCGGAACGATTCAGGAGGTCAACCGAGATCGCCTTGGCCTTGGTACGGAAAGAGGGCGGGCGGCGCGCAAGCCCGACGATGTCCCAGTCGCCGTCTTTTTCCAGCGCCTGGATGATATGCCGGCCGATCATGCCAAAACCGCCGACCAGCATTGCCTTCTTCTTCGCCATCGAAAGCCTCCCGTATGGACGTCTTCGCGGCCACTTCCGCGACAGGTCAGTCTAGCGTCTTCCGGTGCCATGGGGGAGGGTTTTGGCGAGCGTCAGGGGCTTGGCATGGCCACTTTCAGGTGTCTAAATGCGCCGCCGCACCGCCAAGGCGCGGTATCGGTTTTCCGGACCAACCAAGGATCCACGATGAATGGCGGCGAAGCGCTCGTCTCAACCCTGATTTCCCACCGCATCGACACCTCGTTTTGCGTGCCGGGTGAAAGTTATTTGACGATCCTTGAGACGCTCCGGATCAACCGAAACCGCATCCGCCTCGTCCTTTGCCGGCATGAATCGGGCGCCACCTTCGCCGCCGACGCCCATGCCAAGGTCTCCGGCAAACCAGGCATCGCCTTCGTGACGCGCGGGCCAGGCGCGACCAATGCCTCGATCGGGCTCCACACCGCGAAACAGGATTCGGTGCCGCTTGTTCTTTTCATCGGTCACGTGCCGACGCGCGAGATGGGCCGCGAGGCGTTTCAAGAGATCGACTATCCGAAGGCCTTTGGTCCGCTGACCAAAGCCGTGATCGAGGTGATGCGGCCCGAGGATTGCGCCAGCGCCACCGCCGAGGCGCTCCGCATCGCGCTCGATCGGCGGCCCGGCCCGGTCGCGGTCGTGCTGCCCGAGGATGTGACGGAGGGCGACGCCGGCGATATCGTGATCCCTGCATTTCAACCGCGTGTGCCACGGTTACCCACCGAGCCCACACTTGACGCCGCATGCGGCCTCATCAAGCGGGCCAGGCATCCGGTCGTGATCGCGGGCGAGCAGATCGGCTTCGAGCGCGGGCACGATGCCCTCGCCGCCTTTGCCGAGATGAGCGGCGCGGGCGTTGGCAGCGCATTCCGCCGGCAAGACGTGATCGCGTTCGACCATCCGGCCAATCTCGGCAATTTCGGTCTCGTGATGGCGCCCTTCCAAAAGGAATATTGGAAGGACGTCGACCTCGTGATCTTCGCCGGTGCGCGGCCCGATGGCTGCACGTTCCAGGATTTCGAATTGCTGCGCGACGATCAGGCCGTGATTCATATTTATCCCGACGCCACCGCCTTCGGTGAAACGAATCCCAAGGTTCCGATCGAGGCCGATACCAAACCGACGCTTGACGCGCTGACCGCGCGGCTCATCGGCTTCACGGCCTCGGTCGAGCGCCTGGCTTGGCGAAAAAAATACAACGACGCGCAACGACGTTTCGCAACGCCCGGCCTCGATGCCAAGGCCAAGACGGTCGGCAGAATCGACATGGCGCAGATCGTGGCGCAATTGGGCGCGCGCCTGCCGGCCGATTCAAGCGTCGTCAATGATTCGGGCGCGTTCGCCAGTTGGTTCCATCGGCACTACGCCTATCAACGCCCCTATAGCCAGATCGCCGCCTGCCTTGGTTCCATGGGCTATGGCATGCCGGGTGCGCTCGGCGCGCAGCTCGCGCGGCCCGACAAAACCGTCGTCGCGGTGATGGGTGATGGCGGGTTCCTGATGACGGGGCAAGAGATCGTCACTGCTGTGCAGCAACGTCTGCCGATCAAGGTGATCTGCTGCGACAACGGCGTCTACGGCTCGATCGCGACGCACCAATATCGGCGCGGCGGCATGGACGCGCTTTACGGCACGGTGATGAACAGCCCGGATTTCGCCGCGCTCGCGCGCGCCTATGGCGCGGCGGCCTGGACGGTTGATGAGACCACGGGCTTCATGCCGGCGCTCGAGGCAGCGCTCGCGCACAAGGATGGGCCCTCGCTTATCCACCTCAAGACCGACCTTCGCGACCTCAACGCGACAGGCCCGCAAATGGCGGAATGAGCCATTCGGTTTTCTCGCCTCACCCCTCGCCCGCTCCCCTCCGGTCTTCGCCCGAGGGTCGCACCCTCTCCCACAAGGGGAGAGGGTAGGCCCGGCGTGTGGTAGAAACACCCCTCTCCCCTCGTGGGAGAGGGAGGGGCCCATGGCGCAGCCATGGGAAGGTGAGGGGGAACGCTTTCCGATCTATTTCCGCCACGAGATTTGAGCGGCGCGGCCGGTGAGAGCGAGGCGCGAGGCGCGCCAGGCGCGCTCCTGCACCATGCGGATCGTATTGCCCTCGGGCGCCAGAGCGCGCACATAGGCGCCCGCGTCGTTCGGCAGCGCCGAGACCGCCGCGTAACACCCGTCGATGCCTTGAAGGGCGGCGCGCAGGCTCTCGACCAAGGCGGCGCTATCGGTTGAGGGCGCGACGGCATAGAGCGTGCCTTGGGCCTTGTAGTCCGACCAGAAGGCGCGCGTCGCCGCGTCATCATCCGGCCGCGTGATGCGATAGCGGTCGAGCACGAGAAGACGCTCCCTATCGTCGCGCGCCTCGACCGAAGCCGCCATCAGCGTGAAATTCGGCGCGCCGCCGGCTTTCGGGTCATGCCACAAAAACGAGTCAGCGATGATTGCGCTCGCGCCTTCGGCCAAGCTCAGCGTCGTCGTGGTTTCGACATGGCAATCGGGAAACAAGATCGTCGCATCGGCGATCAGTTCGAGATGCCCGCCCGCCTCGACCTCAAGGCGCGTGGCTTGTGCCGCGTGACCGCGCTCCATCGAATGCACCTTGGTCGCCGATTGCGTGGTGATTTGCGCCGCCGCGCCCTCGCCCACGCTGATGGCGAGGCTCAGGCGATCACCCTGGAACAGCCCGCCCGAGGCCGATTGCAAGACGAGCGTCGGCAGCTCGGGCCACCCGGCATCGAAATAGAGCGGTCGCGTGACGTGGAACGGATAGGCGGCGTAATTGCGCGCGAGATGCGTGCGCTCGCCCTCCCGCCGCTCGAAGCGGAACTCGGCGCGGCCCTGGCGCGGCGACAAAGCGGTATCAACGCCAGCATTCATGCGTCGAGCAGCACGCTGCGGCGAAGCTCCGCGATCACCGCGTCGATGCCCTCGCCGGTCAGGCAATTGGTGAAGAGCGCCGGCTTCGGCCCGCGTGCCTTGGCGACATCGCGCCGCACCGCGTCCATGTCAACCCGCACATGGGGCGCGAGATCGGTCTTGTTCACGACCAGAAGGTCGCATTGCAGGACGCCGGGCCCGCGCTTGCGCGGAATGTCGCCGCCGCCCGCGATGTCGATCACGAATAGCCAATAATCGACCAGATCGAGCGAGAATGTGGACGCCAGATTATCGCCGCCCGATTCGACGATCACCAAATCGAGCTTCGGAAAGCGCCGATCCAGAAGATCGACCGCTTCGAGATTGAGCGTCGGGTCCTCGCGGATCACGGTGTGCGGGCACGCCCCGGTCTCGACGCCCACCACGCGCTCGGGCGCGATCAGGCCGCTCTTTTGCAGGCGCTCGGCATCTTCCCGCGTCGCGATGTCGTTGGTGACAACCGCGATATCATAGCCTTGACCGATGAGACGCGGCACCAGCGCCTCGATCAGCGCAGTTTTCCCTGAGCCCACCGGCCCGCCAATGCCGACCCGCGCCGGGCCGATGCGTTTCACCGCCGAGGGCGCGATTCTGATGGTTGCTTCGGTTCTCATCGCAGCATGTACCTCTGGGTCAGCGGCAGGGTCTTGGCCGGCGCGCAGGTGGCGAGCACGCCATCGACGAAGACCTCGAAGGTCTCGGGGTTGACCGTGATCGCCGGGCACGCATCGTTGTGCAGCATATGCTTTTTCCGAAGCTTGCGCGTGCCCTTGACCGCGGCCAAGGGCTTTGTGAGGCCGAGCTTGCGCGCGAGGCCCTTGTCGATCGCGGCCTGGGTCACGAACGACAGGCTCAAATGCTTCTTGGCCTCGCCGAACGCGCCCCATTGCGGGCGCATCAGAAGCGGCTCGCAGGTCATCAGAGACGCCGCCGAATCGCCCATCACCGACCACACGATGAAGCCACCCTTGATGATCAGCTCCGGCTTGATGCCGAAAAAGGCCGGGCGCCACAGCACGATGTCGGCCAGCTTGCCGGACTCGAGCGAGCCGATATGGCGGTCCATGCCGAAGGTGCGCGCGGGGTTGATGGTGTACTTCGCGACATAGCGCTTGATCCTCTCATTGTCGCCGCGCTTGGTCGTTTCGCTCGGCAGGCGCCCGCGCTGCTGTTTCATTTTCGAGGCGAGCTGCCAGGTGCGGCAGATCACCTCGTTGATCCGCCCCATGCCCTGAGAGTCCGAGCCCAGCATCGAGATCGCGCCGATGTCGTGCAGCACGTCCTCGGCCGCGATGGTCTCGGCGCGGATGCGGCTCTCGGCGAACGCGACATCCTCGGGCACCGCCGGGTTCAAATGATGACACACCATGATCATGTCGAGATGTTCATCGAACGTGTTGACCGTGTAGGGATTGGTCGGGTTGGTCGAGGACGGCAGGCAATTGGCCTCGCCGCAAACCCGGATGATATCGGGCGCGTGGCCGCCGCCCGCCCCTTCCGCGTGATACATGTGGATCGCGCGGCCCTTCACGGCGGCGAGCGTATCCTCGAGGAACCCCGATTCGTTCAGCGTATCGGTATGAAGCTGGACCTGAAAATCCATCTGATCGGCCACTTTCAGGCAGGCGTCGATCGCCGCCGGCATCGAGCCCCAATCCTCGTGGAGCTTCATGCCGCACACGCCGGTTTCGGCCTGCTCGACGATCGAGGCGGGCTTCGATGAATTGCCACGCCCGAGAAAGCCGAAATTGATCGGCCAGTGCTCGGCCGCCTGGAGCATCTTGCCGACATTGAACGGCCCACCCGAATCGATGCCGACCGTGATCGGCCCGAGCGAGCCACCGAGCATGGTGGTGAGGCCGGAACCGAGCGCGTGTTCGCAAAGCTGCGCCGAATCGAAATGGACATGGCAGTCGATGCCGCCGGCAGTCGCGATCAAGCCTTCGGCGTCGCGCACGGTGGTGGCGGCGCCAACCAGGAGCTTCGGGTGCACGCCATCCATGATTTGCGGATTGCCGGCCTTGCCGATCGCGACGATCTTGCCTCCCCTGATGCCGATATCGCCTTTCACGATCCCGGCGACCGCGTCGATCACCACGACGTTGGAGACCAGCATATCGAGCGCGCCCTGCTTCGACGTGAGGCCCGCCATGAGCCCCGAGCCGTCGCGCAGCGTCTTGCCGCCGCCATGCAGGCATTCATCGCCCGGCACCGCGTAATCGTGCTCGATCTCGGCCAGAAGCTCGGTATCACCGAGCCTCACCGCATCACCCTTGGTCGGGCCGTAGAGCGCCGCGTAATGCTGGCGCGTGATTTTCACCATCTCAGGCCCCCTTGAAGCCGGCTTTGCGCGCGCGCTTGAGCGCGGCGGTCTTGGCTACCTTGGTTTTGGTGGTGCCCTCGGTCAGGCCGTGCAGGCCGTAAATCTCGCCCGTGCCGCCAAACGCGACCAGCGCGACCTCCTTCACGTCGCCCGGCTCGAAGCGCACCGCCGTGCCGGCCGGCACGTCGAGACGCTTGCCGAACGACGCGGCCCGGTCGAAATCGAGCTGCTTGTTGATTTCGAAGAAATGATAATGGCTGCCGACCTGCACCGGCCGATCGCCGGTGTTGATGACTTTCACCGATACACGCTTGCGCCCGGCATTGAGCTCGATCTCGCCGTCGTCGGTGATGATCTCGCCGGGGATCGGCGTGCCATCGTCGATGCGCTTCGCCTTGCCCGGGCGGATCGGATTGTGCACCGTGACGAGCTTGGTGCCGTCCGGGAAGCTCGCCTCGACCTGGATCATCGGCGTCATCGCATCGACGCCTTGCATCACGTCATCGGTGGTGAGGATCGTGGCCCCCGCCGCGATCAGCTCGGCGACCGAACGGCCATCGCGCGCGCCTTCAAGGATTTCATCGCTGATCAGTGCGACCGCCTCGGGATGATTGAGCTTCTTGCCGCGCGCGCGGCGTTTCCGCGCGAGCTCCGCCGCGCTGAAGATGATGAGCCGTTCAAGCTCGGTCGGCGTCAACAGCATCTCGATTTCTCCTGACGTCTCAATTCGCGAACAGACGTCCGCTCAAAGTTTCGTGCCGCATCACGGCGATTTCGGTGAGCGGCGTGAAGGCATGGGCGTCCTCCGGCGCGGGCAATGGCGCGCTGAGCGCGACCGTGATCACGCCATGGAGCCGCTTCAGCGCGGCCTGCGCGCCGACATGCCCAATCAAACCGAGGCGAAGCGCCGCCGCGAGCAAGCCAACCGTAAAGGCGTGTGCGGCGATGCCAAGCGCTTCGCCAAGTTCAAGCCCGGCTCCTGAAAGCACGAGCCCCTGCACGATCGGCAAATGGCCGCGGGCCGCGTCCCCTCGCACCAGCGCGCGGTAATCGGCGGCGCGTGGCGTACCGAGCTCGGCATGAACCCGCAACAATGCCGCGCCATTGCGCCGCGAGCCCTCGCGCAATTCGCGCGCGAGTGTCATGGCATCGAGCCGATAATCAATCGTCGCGAGCGAATCGAGGTCGGCCGCGCCATGCGCCGCCGCGATGAAGGCTCGGTCGCAACTCGCCCAGCGGCCGGCAATCTGCTCGGCGATCATGCGCTCTACCCCGGCGGCATCGGTCACGCGCCGATCATCGCGCAGGGCCTCGAGCCCGAGCGAGAACGCGACACCGCCCGACGGGAAGAAACTATCGCCGTGCTGGAGCGCGGCGAGAAATTTGCCCGGGTCAGCCGACATCGACAATGCGCGCCAAGCGCTTTTCAATCATCGGCGCAAGGCGCTCGCGGTAGAAGCTCTCATCGCCCTCGATCGCGACCCTGAGGCGTTCGCCGTCGAATTTGACGCGCCAATGAAGATTGCCGACGAAATAGCCGAGTTCGAGCGCGGCCGAAAGGTTCGCGGGCTCCAGAACCATCCAGCGCAGTTCATCGAGCCGAACCACAATGGCGCGTTGATCATCGATCAACAGCACCGAGCCGTCCTCGAGCCGCTCGTCGCGCGCCAGGACGATGGCGCAATCGGTGCCGGCGTCGCTCGTCACGCGGAGACGCTTCCTCTGCGTATCGGCCGGCGCGAGCAGGACGTATTCGACGGCCCCATGATGGCGCAAATGGTGGAGCTTCGCCGCGATCGCCGAATCATCGACGTGCCCGACAATTCCTTCCAATTTAAGCATGCGAGCCCCTTGCCGATCCCGGCGCCGTCCCCGACACTCGCGGGCGAGAGTAGGAAACCACAGCCAAGGGCACCCGCCCAAGCGAGTTTTTTTCTCGGAGCAAAGAGCTGATGAGCATAAAGACCTGCGATCTGGCCATTACCGGCGGCACGGTGATTGATGGCACCGGAAAACCCCGCTTCGAGGCCGATCTGGCCGTTAGCGGCGACCGTATTGTCGCGCTTGGCGACATCACGGCGTTTCGCGCCCAGCGCACGCTCGATGCCAGCGGCCGAATCGTGGCGCCGGGCTTCATCGATGCCCACACCCATGACGACAATCTGCTGCTCCGCCGCCCCGACATGGCGCCGAAGACGAGCCAAGGCGTGACCTCGGTGGTGGTCGGCAATTGCGGGGTCAGCCTCGCGCCGATCGCGATGGACCGCGCCCCACCGCCGCCCATGGACCTGCTCGGAGGGCGCGAGGACTATCATTTCGCCTCAGTCGCCGATTATGCCGCGCGGCTCAAGGCAACGCCGCCAGCAACGAATGTCGCAATGTTGGTCGGCCATTCCACGTTGAGGGTCGGCGCGATGGATGATCTCGCGCGACCGGCCCGACCAAATGAGATGGATTGCATGGCCGAGCGGCTCGACGAGGGCATGAAGGCCGGCGCGATCGGGCTTTCGACCGGCCTGTTCTATCCGACTAACAGCGCCGCGCCGACCGAGGAGGTCATCGCGCTCGCCAAAATCGCCGCCGCCCATGGCGGGATTTATACGACACACATGCGTGACGAGCATGATGGTGTCGAAACCTCGCTCGACGAAACCTTTCGAATCGGTCGCGAGGCGAAGATCCCGATCGTGATCTCGCATCATAAGGTGGCAGGCGTGAAAAATTTCGGCCGCTCCAAGGCGACGCTCGCCAAGATCGAGGCCGCACGCGCCACGCAAACCATCGGTCTCGACGTCTACCCCTATATTGCAGGCTCGACGGTTTTGCTCGACACGCTGATCCCGGGTGCCGCGCGCGTGATCATCACCTGGTCGAAGGCCCGCCCGGAAATGGCCGGGCGCGAACTTTCCACCATCGCGAAGGATTGGGGCGTCGAGCCGCTCGAAGCGGCCAAACGTTTGCAGCCGGCTGGCGCGATCTATTTCATGATGGACGAGGCCGATGTCCGGCGCATCATCGCCTATCCCCACAGCATGATCGGCTCGGACGGCTTGCCGCATGACGAGCGCCCGCACCCGAGGCTGTGGGGCACGTTTCCGCGCGTGCTCGGCCATTATGCGCGCGATGTCGGCCTGCTCACGCTCGAAGATGCCGTGCATCGCATGACCGGGCTCACGGCCCGAACCTTCGGCTTCAAGGACCGTGGCGAGTTGCGGGTCGGCGCGGCGGCCGATATCGTGGTGTTCGACGCGGCGACGATCGCCGCGCGCGCCGATTTCGATCACCCGCTCGAACCCGCCGCCGGCATCGATCACGTGATCGTCAATGGCGAAGCGGTCTGGCAGGAAGGGCGCGCCACCGGCGCGCGGCCGGGCCTTGTTTTGCGCCGCGCGGGAGGCTGATCCGATGGCGAAACGAAAAGCAAAACCCGCGCTTAAATTGCTCGGCCACAAGGCCAGGATCGCGGCGACACCCGATGACGCGGTGTTGGAGCGCGTGCCGAGCGATCATGCCGACGTCGATTATATCGCGCGCTATACCTGCCCCGAATTCACCTCGATCTGCCCGGTGACCGGGCAGCCCGATTTCGCGATTCTCGTGATCGATTACGTGCCGAACAAATGGCTGCTCGAATCGAAATCGCTTAAGCTTTTTTTGCACGCCTTTCGTGATCACGGCGCGTTTCACGAGGCCTGCACGGTCGACATCGCGAAGCGCATCGTCGCCTGCATCGAGCCGCGCTGGCTCAGGATAGGCGGCTATTGGTATCCGCGCGGCGGCATTCCGATCGACGTGTTCTGGCAAACCGGCGCCCCGCCGAAAAATCTCTTTCTGCCCGACCAGGGCGTCGCGCCCTATCGCGCGAGGGGGTAGGCGCGTGGCCCGTCGCTCACGCCTCGGGCGTCAGGAAATAGATCGGCGTCAACGGCAGGCGGCGGCGCGCGCTTTCATCCAGCTTCGGATAGAATTCGATCCAAAGATCCAAGAGTCGCTCGAGATCGATCAGCGTGATCTTGCGCCGTTCCTGGTTGCGCGCGAACTCCTCGGCGTCGCGCGTGAAGCCGCCGGACGAAACGTAAAGCCCGACATCATCGTCGTTCACGATGGCGACGAAGGACTTGAGCCCGCCCGCGTCGACCTTCTGACTGACCCGCTTGACCTGCACCTTGATGCGCGGCGGGCGGGTGCCAAGCGGGTCGTTGAAGGCGACGATGTCGACCCCGCCGTCTTTGCCGGGTGAGGAAATCCATGACACGTGATAGCCCATGGCGCGCAGAACGCCGGCGACCATGTGCTGGAAATCGAACGGGTTCATGATCAGCAGGCAGCGCTCGATTTCCTTCCAGGACTGCTCTTCCGCCTGCTCGAAGGTGATCGCGGCGGAGGTCTCCGCCCGCTCGGCATCCGCGCCGTTTCCAGCGCCATTCGGGCCGACCCGCTCGCTTTGGCTCGCCTTCCAGGCGCGATAGAGCCGCAGCGCCTCGCGATAAAGCTCGCCCGGATCGGCGTATTTGAGGCTCGCGGCGAGACCGGCCTCGGTCAGCGTCCAGGTGCCCTTGTGCTTGACCAGCCAGCCGGCCTTGACGCAATCGATGGTGGCAAGCCGTATGATGTTCTCGAAGCGCCGCTGCCGGGTACGCTCATAAGTGCCGGCCTCATAGAGGGTCAGCGTGACCCCGCGCGCCAACCGCTCCAACGCCTCGCCGGCCTGAATCCCGTCGGGCTGAACCCGCAAGATCTCGAACAATGCCTTCAGAAGCTCGCCAACCCGTTGCGCCGTGATGTGAGCCACCTGCCCCCCTTCTCGCACACTGACGCGCATGTCGCGGCATGAGAATTATCATGTTTTTCAAGAACAGACATCACACGCATGAGCATGTGAATCATGATTTCACCCGAAAAATCAGTCGATCGCCCATTAATTTAGGTGACTACGTTCGCAAGATATTGCTCACTTCAATCGTTCACATGGCAGATCACGCCCGCCTTTCAATCTCCTCGCGCGAGACGCGGCGCACCGTGATCGAGAGAATCGGATGGATGTAACGCGGCGCATCGGCCCGAAGTGAACAGCCAGAACTTTCCCCCACGGCCGACCCATCACGGAATCGTCCCGCGCTTGTCACATGAGCGTGCCGAGAAACGCATCGAGCGTTTCGCGGAACTTCGCGGACTGCTGCAGATTGACCAAATGGCCGGAGGGGCTGAGCTCGACAAAACGCGCGCCCGCCACCCCCTCGCTCATCGCCCGCATGATCGCCGACGGCGCCGCGATATCGTTCGCGCCCGCTACGAAGAGGGCCGGCAGCTCGATGCGGCCGAGGTGGCGCAAATAGTCGAGGCCCAAGAGCGCATTGGCGCAGCCGACATAGCCTTCAACCGAGGTGCGCCTGATCATCGCCTCGACATTGCCAAGGAAGGTGGGCTTCTCGGCCAGAAGCTCGGGCGTAAACCAGCGCGAAAGGGTCGAATCGACGAGAGCCGCCATGCCCTTGGTCCGGGCCAGGCCGATCCGCTCGTCCCACATCTTGGCGAAGCCGTCGGGCACGTCAGCGCGCGCCGCGCACACCGCGATGGCGCGAAGACGCGACGGGTCCTTTAAGGCCAACCCCATCGCCGTCATGCCACCTAAGGAAAGGCCGACGAAGATCGTGCGCTTAATGCCGAGCTTGTCGAGCAGCCCCGCGGCATCGGCGACCAACAGATCGAGCGAATAGGGCGAGGGCGTCGCCGCGCTGCCGCCATGGCCCCGCGTATCATAACGCAGAACCCGAAAGCGCCTCGCATAGTGCGCCGCCTCGGCATTCCACATGCCAAGATCGGTCGCCAGCGAATTCGAAAACACAAGCCAAGGCGCACCGTCGGGCCCCTCGATCTGATAATTCAGGTTGACGCCGTTGATCTCGGCTTTCATGTCGAAATCTCTCCCGTATATGCCACGGCCCTTTCGCCAAACCGGCTTCCAATGCGATAAGAGCCTCGAATCGAATGTCCGTAAAGAGCCGTGCCCTCCTCCTCCCGCCCTCGCCCCTTTTTTGAACGACCGCGGCGCCTTTCCGAGTCGAAGGTTTGGGCGCTGCAACGTCGATTCTATGATTCTCACGGGGTCAGCGCCTGGAAGGATTCGCACGTCCCGTTCGAGATTTCGAGCAACGCCTATTTGGCGCGGCGCTATGCCGAAATCCTGCTCGGCTATCTGCGCGATCTGCGGTCGGGTCGGCTCGGCAAAGCCGGGCGCGACCAGCCGCTCATGATCATCGAACTCGGCTCGGGCTCAGGCCGGCTCGCCTTCCTGGTCGCGAGCGAACTCCTGCTGATGACGGAGGCGCTCGGTTTCAAATCGCCAGCGTTCCGTTTGGTCATGACCGATTTCACCGAAAACAATCTCAAAACCTATGCGGCTAATCCGCGCCTTGCGGCTCTGCTTGATGCCGGGGTGCTGGACTTCGCGCGCTACGATGCGGAGAAGCCGCACGCCTTGCGCCTCCGCCGCGACGGCCAGACCATCGCGCCAGGCCGGAACCGGCAACCGATGGCCCTGATCGCCAACTACCTTTTCGACACGGTGCGTCATGATGCGTTCCGCGTCGAGAACGGCGCGCTGTATGAAACACGCGTCGGGCTCGCAGCAAAAGCGCGCCGCGCCATGCCGCACCGTGAAGATCCCGATGCCCTTGACGCCCTGGAGATCGTCGAACGCCATGTTCGCACGGCGTTGCCCTACTACCGACATAAGGTTTTCGACGCGGTGCTTGCCGATTACGTCCAGGGCTTCGACGGTTGCGAGATGTTGTTCCCGATCGATGCGCTGCGCGTTATCGACTGGTTTGGCCGCGCCGCCGCGCCGCTTCTGGTCATCTGCGGCGACAAGGGCTATCGCACCGATGACGAGCTTAAGGCCGGCGTCGGCGCCTATCTTTCGTTCCATGCCAAGAGCAGCTTCTCGACCATGGTGAACCTCAATGCCATCGAGCGTGTCGTCGCCAAACAGGGCGGCTTCACCTTGCATGCGCCACAGAACGACACAAGCTTCACCGTATCGGCGTTTGTCTCGGGTGCCAGACCGGCCGCTGCTGTCGAGACCCGCTTCGCCTTCGATGCCGCGATGACCGGCCTAGGGCCGCGCCATTTCCAGACCACGTTCGACGAACTGAAGCGCCGCTGGAGGGACCCGAGCGTGCCTTCGGCCGTATCGATGCTCCGGCTGGCCAATTACGACCAAGACGTGTTCCTTCGCTTCGCCCCGGTGCTGACCCGCAAGGCAGGGCGCGTCTCGAACGAAGTCCGCGCCGACGTCGCGCAGGCGATGGACACGGTATGGGAGCGCTACTTTCCACTTTCGAGCGACGATCCGGTCGCGTTCACCATCGGGTTGGTATTTCACGCGATGCGCCGCTTCGACCAGGCGTTGCGCTATTTCGAGCGGTCGCTCGAGCTAGAGGGCGACGACGCGGTGACGCACTACAATATCGGGCTCTGCCATGCCGCGCGCGGCGAAGCCAAGGCGGCGGTCGACGCCTATGAGGCGGCGCTCGCGCGCGACAAGCGCTACCGCCCGGCGGCGCTGGCTCGTGCAAAGCTTCTCCGCCTCGCGGCTAAAGCACGACGTTGATGCCAACACTCAGCGTGCTCGACCAATCGCCGATTCGCGAGGGCGGCGATGCGGCACAGGCAATCAACGAAACTCTACAGCTCGCCCAAATGTGCGACCAGCTCGGCTATCACCGCTATTGGCTCGCCGAGCATCACAATGCCGATGGCCTCGCCGGCAGCGCACCGGAAATTCTGATCGGACGGATCGCCGGCCTGACCAAACATTTGCGCGTGGGCGCGGGCGGCGTGATGTTGAGCCATTATAGCGCCTACAAAGTGGCCGAGAGCTTTCGCGTATTGGAGACGCTGTTTCCCCGCCGTATCGATCTTGGTCTCGGTCGTGCGCCGGGCTCCGACCAGCGCACCGCCCATGCATTGGCCCCGCCCGGCGGCGAACCCAACGTCGAACACTATCCCGCGCAAGTCGCCGACCTGATCGCCTATGTCACCGATCGCCTAGCGCCCGACCATCGCTTTGCCGGGATCAAGGCGCAGCCCCAGGGACCGAGC
>CAMDDO010000080.1 GCA_945892755.1 Rhizobium sp. Q54
CGATCCAGCACTTGCCTTCGGGCGATTCCTCGTCCGAGAGCGTCGCCGGGCCCTGATCTTTGAAATTGCCGGACACGTCGCGGATCATGCGCGGCGTGATCGCTTCCCAATCGCCGCCGGTCTGCTCAAGCGCGCGCTCAAGCCCCTTCACCCAGAACAGGATGCCGGTATAGGTCTCTTCCATGTTGTAGTGGGTCACGCCGTTCTTGCCCCACTCGCTCGCGAAATATTCCTGCACGAACTTCTGGTTCGTCGGATTTTGCAGCGTTTGGAAATACGGCGCCGACAGGAAGTGACCGGCCCCTGCTTCATTGCCCATCGCTTTGGTCTCGATCTCGCCGGTGGTCAGCGCGGCAATCGGCATCTTGTCGGATTTGAAGCCTTCCTGCAGGAACTGCTTGTGGAACGCGATATCCGAGTCGCCCACCACCGTTGACATGATCCAGTCCGGCTGAGTCTGACGAATCTTGTTGAAGACCGGGCCGAACTCGGAGCCACCGAGCGGCACATAGTCTTCGCCGACCACTTCGCCGCCAGCCCGCTCGAGCCAGACCTTGACATTCTTGTTCGACTCTTTCGGCCAAATATAGTTCGAGCCGACCAGATACACCTTCTTGCCAAAATTCTTGACCATGAACGGCACCAGCTCGTACGAGTGCTGGTTGGCGAGCGGCCCGGTGTTGATGATGTTCTGCATGCACTCCCGGCCCTCATAGCAGGTCGGGTAGTAGAACAGGTGGTCCCACTTCATCACGATTGGCATGACCGCGCGCCGGCTGGCCGAGGTGTAGCAGCCATGGGTCGTGACCACGCGATGCTTGAGGATCAGCTCGGAGATCTTCTCGGAGAAGACCTTGATGTCGGACTTGGCGTCGATGATCACGGGCTCGATCATCTTGCCCTTCACGCCACCCGCCTTGTTGATCTTGTCGATGGCGAATTGCGAGACCATCGTCGAGTCGGTCTCGACGACCGCGAGCGCGCCGGTCAGCGACCAAAGAAGACCGACCTTGATATTGCCGTCCTTGGTGATCCAAGGCTTGTCGGCGCCCCACGCCTGGCCAAAATCCTTGACGAAGACGTGCGGGAAACCCGCCACCACGCCGGCACCCGCTGCCGCGGCGCCTTTCAGGATTGTCCGTCTGCTAACACCCATTCTCATTCCTCCCGATCGCTGTGTTTCACCATAACCTCATTGCCGCGCGCACTTACGCTCGGGTCTTCGTTCGCCGCGACTTCACTCCGAAGAACCCCCCGAATCTCCACCTTCCCGACATTGCGATCCGGGACGGCGCGCGGGCCATGCTAGCGTCATGGCGTTGGCCCGCGATCTTATTGTTGGACTTCTCCTCCCCAGTCGCCCGGACACCGCATCGAGGTCCGCACCCGCCCGAATCTCATCCCGATTGACCGAGGATTAAGTTGGTTTCCCATCCTGAAATCTTAAGCCGAGCAGCCGGCGCCTTGTCAATTGCCAATCACCTCTTTAGGGAGGGAGAACGTCGATGTGGCCAAGGCCTATGCCTCAAGGCCACATGCTTTCAGAACCGCGCGCATGTGCGGCGGCACCGGCGCCTCGACCGTGATCGGCTCGCGCTTTTCGTAGAGCGGCAGCGTAACGGCGCGGGCGTGCAGCATCAAGGGCTCGTCCGGCGCCTGCTTGACCGGCACGGCGCCCGGCCCATAGACCGGATCGCCGACCACCGGGCAGCCGAGCGCCGCGGCATGGACGCGCACCTGATGGGTCCGCCCGGTCTTCGGCCTGAATTCGACCCAGCTTCGCCCGCCGCTTGAGCCGAGCACGCGAAAGTCGGTCACCGCGCTCTGGCCCTCGGGGTGCACCATCATGTGCCAGCGCCGTTTATCGTCGGTGCGCTTGCGCAAGGGCAGCGCGATCAGCCCCTCGCTCTCGGCCGGCGCGCCCTCGAGCACCGCCCAATAGACCTTGGTCACCAGCCCAGCCGCGAACAGCCGGCCGAGCCGCGCCAGCGCGCGCCGGTGCCGACCGAGCACCAGGCAGCCCGAGGTGTCGCGATCGAGCCGGTGCGCCAGCGCCGGGATCTGCGGCAGGCCGAAGCGCAGCGCATCGAGATACATTTCGAGGTTCGGCCCGCGCCCCGGCCCGGCATGGACCGGAATGCCGGCCGGCTTGTCGATCACCAGCATCAGCGCGTCGCGATAGAGCACGCGCGCCAGCATCGCGGCCGGCGAGAGATCGGGGGCAAGCACCGCGGCTTTGTCATCGCGCGCGAGGCGGCTCAAGGCGGCGGCGCCTCGTATTTTTCGATGCGCTCGGTCTCGGCGCGCGCCTCCGCGAGCCATTCCGCGACGTGCGGATGGGCGTGGATCGCCTTCATATAGGCCGCCGTGCCCGCGCCGACCGGCACCTGATAGGTCGTGAAGCGCGTGACCACCGGCGCGAACATGGCATCGGCCAACGAATACCGGCCGAACAAATAGGGTCCACCAGCGCCGAAGCGCGCGCGGCAATCGGCCCACAGCGCCTCGATGCGCGCGATGTCGGCGGCGAGCTCGGGGTCCTTGATCGGGCGTGGCGGATAGCTGACGCGGCAATTCATCGGCATGGCGCGGCGCAGTGACATGAATCCGGCGTGCATCTCGGCCGAGACCGCGCGCGCCAGCGCCCTCGCCTTGGCGTCTTCCGGCCACAGATGCGCGGCGGGGAAACGCTCGGCCAGATACTCGCCGATCGCCAATGATTCCCAGATGCTGACATCGCCATCGACCAGCACCGGCACCTTGGCAGCTGGCGAATAGCGGAGGATGCGTTCGCGCGTCTCAGGCCGATCGAGCGGGATCACCACCTCGTCGAACGGCGCGCCGGTCGCCTTGAGCGCCAGCCAGCCGCGCATCGACCACGATGAATAGGCCTTGTTGGCGATGACGAGGACAAACTTGGCCATGACAATCCCTCCGCTTGCGCGGCCAGCATAACCGGACACGCGCGCACGCGCAGCAGCCTCAATGCCACGTCATTGACAAGCTTCGGCATGCACACCCCAATATGATCGAGCGATTGTTCGGCCATTACGAGGAGGCGGCAATGCGGAAATACGTGCTCGGTGTAGGCGCTGCGCTATGCGCCCTGGTCGTCGGCGCCTCGGCCTTGCTGGCCGCCGAGGACAAGGTGGTCCACGTCTATAATTGGTCCGACTATATCGACGATACCATCTTGAAGGAGTTCGAGGCCGAGACCGGCATCAAGGTGGTCTATGACACCTTCGATTCAAACGACACGCTCGAAACCAAGCTTTTGACCGGCAATACCGGTTATGACGTGGTGGTGCCGAGCGGCAGCTTCCTGGCGCGCCAGATCACGGCCGGCGTGTTCCGCGAGCTCGATCGCGCCAAGCTGACCAATTACGGCAATATGGACCCGGCGATCATGGCGCGGGTCGCGATCTGGGACGAAGGCAACAAGCACGCCGTGCCCTATATGTGGGGCACCACGGGCATCGCCTACAACGTGAAAAAGATCAAGGAGCGCATGCCCGACGCGCCGGTCGATTCCTTTCGCATGGTGTTCGACCCCGAGGTGATCGCCAAGTTCAAGGACTGCGGCGTCTACCTGATGGACGAAGTCGATGACATGCACCAGATCGTGCTCAACTACCTCGGCGAGGATGGCAACAGCCAGAACGCCGAGACGCTGAAGAAAGTTGTGCCGGTGCTGAAGGCGGTGCGCCCGTTCGTCACCAAGTTCCACAATTCGGCGCAGATCGAGGCGCTGGCGAACGGCGATATCTGCCTCACCATGGGTTGGTCGGGCGACATGCTGCAGGCCAAGAACCGGGCCATCGAGGCCAAGAACGGCGTCGATATCGCCTTCTCGATCCCCAGGGAAGGCACGCTGATGTTCTTCGACATGCTGGCGATCCCGGCCGACGCGCCGCACCCCGACAACGCGCACGCCTTCATCGACTACCTCATGCGGCCCGAGGTCATCGCCAAAGCCTCGAACTACATCTTCTACGCCAATGGCAACGCGGCAGCGACCAAGCTGGTCGATCCGGCGATCGTCAATGATCCGTCGGTCTACCCGCCGCCAGACGTGATGAAGAAGCTGTTCGTGGTCACGCCCTATGACGCCAAGCTGCAACGCGTGGCGACGCGCCAGTTCTCGAGCATCAGAGGCGGCGAATAGGCGGGGACGCCGTCGATGGCAAGCGGGCCGACCACGCGCCGCACGTTCGAGCCGTGGGACGATCCGAAGTCGAAGCCGATCCTGAGAGTCAGCTCGGTTTCCAAGTCCTATGGCAGCGTGACGGCGGTCGATCAGCTCAGCCTCGATATCCATCGCGGCGAGTTCTTCGCGCTGCTCGGGCCGTCGGGCTGCGGCAAGACCACGCTCCTCCGCATGCTGGCCGGCTTCGAGCGGCCCGACACCGGCCGCATCGAGCTCGACGGCGTCGACATGACCGCCGTGCCGCCCTATCGCCGGCCGGTCAACATGATGTTTCAGTCCTACGCGCTGTTCCCGCACATGTCGGTCGAGGGCAATATCGCCTTCGGCCTCAAGCAGGAAGGCCTGCCCGCGCGCGAGATCAAGACGCGCGTCGCCGAGGCACTCGCGCTGGTCCAATTGCCGGACTATGGCCGACGCAAGCCGCATCAACTTTCGGGTGGGCAACGCCAGCGCGTCGCGCTCGCCCGCTCGCTGGTCAAGCGGCCGAAGATGCTGCTCTTGGATGAGCCGCTCGCCGCGCTCGACCGCAAGCTGCGCGAGGAAACCCAGTTCGAGCTGATGACGATCCAGGAACAGGTCGGCATCACCTTCGTCATCGTCACGCACGATCAGGACGAGGCGATGACCATGGCAAGTCGCATCGCGGTGATGGACCGTGGCCGCATCGCGCAGGTCGCGCCGCCGACCGAGATTTACGAGCAACCGAATTCGCGCTATGTCGCCGATTTCATCGGCAGCGTGAATCTGTTCGAGGGCAATTACGTCGGCGGCGACGGCGCGCCGACCATGCGCTGCGCCGAGGCCGGCTGCGACCTCTCGCTCGCCCAGCCGCTCCTGGTCGCGCCCGGCCATCGCCTGTGGGTCGCGATCAGGCCAGAGAAACTCGAGATTTCGCGCGAGCCCCCGCCGCCCGGCACGCTCAATTGCCTCAGCGGCGTGGTTTGGGACATCGGTTATCTCGGCGATTTCTCGACCTACAGGGTCAAGCTCGACAGCGGCAAGATCGTCAGCGCGGCCGAGGCGAACCGAATGCGCCTGACCGAGCGCACGATCAGCTGGGAAGATCGCGTCTATCTGCGCTGGGTCCCGCAAGCCGCCGTGGCGCTCCTGTCGTGACCTTCGGCGCCGCCACGCGCGAGGCGACCCGCGCGCGCTGGGCGGCCCGAGCCAGCCTGATCCTCAAACCGCTGCAATCCGCGCTCGACGCGTTTCCGCCCTCGCGCTGGTTGATGCGGCGGCTGGACCGCCGTGCGCTGAAGGGCCGCCTGCTCGCGATCGCGCCGCCTTATGCCTGGCTGCTCATCTTCTTCCTGGCGCCGTTCGCGATCGTCTTGAAGATCAGCTTCGCCGAGCCCGACGTGGCGATGCCGCCCTATACCGAGGTCTTCGCGCTGATCGAGGACGCCGGCTCCTTCTTCCTCTCGATCAAGCTCAATTTCAGCAATTACCTGCTGCTGATCGAGGACGATCTCTATTTGCGCGCCTATCTCAACAGCCTGAAGATCGCCGCGATCTCGACCGCGCTCGCGCTCATGGTCGGCTTCCCGATCGCCTACGCCATGGCGCGCGCGCCCCGGCGCTGGCGCGGCGCGCTCGTCATGATGATGATCCTGCCGTTCTGGACTTCGTTCCTGATCCGCGTCTATGCCTGGATCGGCATTCTGAAAAACGAAGGCCTGCTGAACGGCTTTCTGCAATGGCTCGGCGTGATCGGCGAGCCGTTGACCATCCTCAACACCGATTTCGCGGTCTATATCGGCATCGTCTATTCCTATCTGCCGTTCATGGTGCTGCCGCTCTATGCCGCGCTCGAGCGCATGGACGAAAGCTTGCTCGAGGCCGCTTCCGATCTGGGCTGCCGGCCGGTCAAGGCGTTCTGGGTGATCACGGTGCCGCTGGCCGCGCCCGGCATCATCGCCGGCTCGTTCCTCGTGTTCATTCCGGTGGTCGGCGAGGTCGTGATTCCCGACCTCCTGGGCGGCTCGGACACGCTGATGATCGGGCGTCTGCTCTGGGCGGAGTTCTTCAGCAATCACGACTGGCCGGTCGCCTCGGCGGTCGCCATGATCCTGCTGCTGATCCTGGTCATTCCGATCGTGCTGTTCCAGCGCCACCAGGCGGCGCGCCAGGAAGCCGCCCGATGAGGCGCGGTCTCACCCCCATTAATTTGACCGCGCTGACGCTCGGCTTCGCCTTCCTCTATGTGCCGATTTTCCTCTTGATAATCTACTCGTTCAACGAATCGAAGCTGGTCACGGTCTGGGCCGGCTTTTCGACCAAATGGTATGGCGAGATGGCGCGAGACGACGCGCTGATCGCCGCCGCGCTGATGACGCTCAAGGTCGCGCTCCTGTCATCGACGGTCGCGACCGTGCTCGGCACGCTCGCCGGCGTGCTGCTCGCGCGCTTCGGCCGGTTCCGCGGCCGCACCCTCTTCAGCGGCATGATCTACGCGCCGCTGGTGATGCCCGAGGTGATCACCGGGCTCGCACTGCTCCTGATGTTTGTCGCGATGGGGCTCGCGCGCGGCTATTTCACCGTGATGATCGCGCACGCGACCTTCGCCATGGCCTATGTCGCGGTGGTCGTGCAATCGCGCCTCGCCACCATGGACCGCTCGGTCGAGGAAGCCGCGCTCGATCTCGGCTGCCCGCCGTTCAAGACTTTCCTGGTCATCACCCTGCCGATCATCGCGCCGGCCGTGATCGCCGGCTGGCTACTCGCCTTCACGCTCTCGCTCGACGATCTGGTGATCGCCTCCTTCACCACCGGCCCCGGCAGCACGACCTTGCCGATGAAGATCTATTCGCAGGTCCGGCTCGGCGTGACCCCCGAGATCAACGCGATCTCGACCATATTGGTCGGCATCGTGACCATCGGCGTGGTCGCGGCGTCGCTGGTCAATCGCCGCGCCGCGCTCCGGCGCGAGCGCGATGAGCGGCTGGCCTTCGCTAAGACCTGAGCCTTAATCGCCGGGCGCGATATCGGCGCGCATGATCGGGTTCGCGCCTGTGAACGCGTCGTCGACATGCGCGCTATAGGACATGCCCAGCCCCTAGCGGCTGATCAGCGGCGGCAGCGGCGTATGCCATGATGGCCGCATCAGGCGCGGAATTGGGCCAAATGGTCACGAATGAAGTCCTCCATCGAGCGGGCGCGCTGCTTGGTAACACGTTCGATGGCGTCACTGATCCGAGCGCCCTCGCCCGCCCTGAAGAACGCGAAAATCTCGCCCAGAACCTCCGCGTGCCATTCGGCGCTGCCGGCCGCGCGCATACGCTGATGCGCCGCCTCGGCGCTGATGTTGTCATAGCGAATCGGACGGCCAAGCTGCGTGGAGAAAGACGCCGCGATCTCGTCATAGCTCGGCGCCGCCGGCCCGGTCAGCTCATAGGCTCGGCCTTCATGGCCCTTCTCGGTGAGCGCGGCTGCCGCGACGGCGCCGATATCCCTTGTGTCGACCACGCTGACCCGCGCCCTCTCAAGTGGTGCGTGGATCACGCCTTCGGCCTTGATGGCGCCGGCGTGGCTGAGAAAGTGCTGCATGAACAAATTGGGCCGCAAATGTGTCCAGGCGAGGCCCAGGGCCTCGATGTGGCGTTCGATCCGGCGATGATCGCGCATCACGGTGGCGCTCGAGCGCTCGTCGGCGCCATAGACCGAGAGCTTGACGATGTGCCGCACACCGGCCGCCTTCGCGGCATCGACCATGGCGATTTCGAGCTCGGCCTTGTGCTGGTTCGGCCCGCACAGGAGGAACAGGCGATTGACCCCCGCGAGCGCGGGCTTCAATGTTTCGGGCCGCGTGTAATCGGCTTCGACGATCGCGGTGCCGGCGCCGAGCGTCTGCGCCGCCTTCAATGGATCGCGCGAGGTGACGCGGAACGCGGCGCCGCGCGCCTTCAACGCGCCAACCACTTGCCGCCCGACCTTGCCGGTCGCGCCGATGACGAGGATCATGGCCTGTCGCTCTCAACCATAGGTCAGGGCCTGATCGTGGTCGTCCCACTCCTGATCGAGATCGCCCGCCGGCACGTCGAGTTCCTCGGCATCGACCTGATCGCCGCTCGACTGAACGAGATGGAACATCGCATCGCCCTCATAGACCAGCGGTAAATGGGTCAGCCCGATCACCATGCCGTCGGTTCGGCTTTTGACCTTGGTCCGCCCGGTGCCGAAAGGGTCGGCGACATAGCCGAGCAACCCGCCTTTTTCGACCGCAGCGCCGAGCGCGACCGCGTCGCGCAGCACGCCGCTCTGCGGCGCGCGTGCCCAGGTGCTCGAGCGCGCGATCAAGGGCTCGGGCTTCGGCGTCGCGTCGCGCTTCGCCGGCAACATGCCGAGCGCGTCCATCACGTTGTAGATGCCGCGCACGCCGACCGTGATGCCGGGTTCGTCATGGCGCAGCGCCTCGCCCGCTTCATAGACCAGCACCGGCACGCGCCATTTCGACGCGCTTTCGCGCAGACTGCCCTCGCGAAAGCCTGAGTTGATGACGACCGGGGCGCCGAACGCGCGCGCCAGTTTCTCGGTCTCGGGTTGATCGAGATTGGCGCGGATTTGCGGGTAGTTGGTGCGGTGGATCGCGCCGGTGTGGAGATCGATGCCGTGCGTCGAATTGGCGACGATCTCGGTCAGGAACAAATGGGCGAGCCGCGAGGCGAGCGAACCGCGCGCCGAGCCCGGAAACGAGCGATTGAGGTCGCGCCGATCCGGCAGATAGCGCGATTGCGAGACGAAGCCGAAGACATTGACGATCGGCACCGCGATCAGCGTGCCATGCAGTTGCGTGAGGCCCGCATCGGCCATCAGGCGCTGCACGATCTCGATGCCGTTGATCTCGTCGCCATGGACCGCGGCGCTGACGAACAGACGCGGCCCCTCCTCGACGCCATGGATCACCTGCACCGGCATGGTCATGGGCGTTCGCGTCGAAAGGTCGACAATCGGCACGTCGAACGACAATTGATCGCCGGGTTTGATCTCCCGGCCGGCGATTCGGATCGGATCGCGCATCGAAAGCTTTACCCCACAGGCTTGAGCCGAGCTTCAGCGGGGCAATATAGCAGGCTGTCGGGAAAACCCCGAAAAAGCGAAGGGCCCCGCCATCATCTGGCAGGGCCCCCGCCGAGCACATGATCGGCTAGACGATCAGTACTTGTACTCCTGGCCGAACAGCACTTCCGTCGGAACCGGCTCGCTAAGCTTCCAAACGTCGGCCACGCCGGCCTTGCCGTTCTCGACGCCGATGATGCGCATCTCGGCCTGGTTCTGATGGTGCAGCGTGTTGGTGAAGGTGCGCGGGCCGAACAGCGTCGGCTCTTCCCTCATCTTTTCCATCTCGGCGACCACCGCCGCGGCATCAATCGAGTTGGCGCGCTTGACCGCAAGGGCCCAAACGTAGATGCCGACATAGCCGGGATAGACGTACTGGCTTTCCGGACGCGCCCCGGTCTTCGCCTCGAACTTCTTGTTGAATTCCTCGACCTTCGGATTCGGATCGTCGCCGTGGATCGAGCCCTGCTCCGGAATATAGACGCCGGACAGGTTCGGACAGCAATTATGCCAATGCGAGCCCGTCATCGAGCTACCCTCGCCGATCGGCGTGTCGATGCCCGCCGCGCGGATTTGCTTGATCGCCGAGGCACCGCCCGGAATGTAGGTGCACATCTCGATCATGTCGGGCTGCTTCTCGAGGCCCTTGATGCGCGTGATCTGGGGCGCGATCGAGGGATCCTCGTTCTTGAATACGTCGTGGCCGAGGATTTCGCCGCCGAGCTTCCGCCACATCCAGTCAAAGCCGTAGCAGATGCCCTTGTTATATTCGAGCACGTCGTCGAGCAGAATATAGGCCGTCTTCCAGCCCTTTTTCTTGAAGCCCCACTCGGCGATGATGGCACCCTGCACGGCCGCGAGCACCGAGCCCGAGAACGAGAAGGGGCCGACGCCCTCGATGCCGGCGAGGGCGCTTTCCGCGCACAGGAAGATCGAAATCTTGCCGGCGTTTTGCGCGGCCAAGGCGGCCGGCGCACCGAAGTCATAGTCGCAATCGACCATCACGAGGTCGGCACCTTCGTCGACCACGGTCTGGCCGGCCTTGGCGCTTTCGACGCGGTCGGTCTTGCCGTCGGCGTAAACCGTCACGATTTTCTTGCCGAGCAGGCCGCCGGCGGCGTTCAGCTCCTCGATCATGATCTCGCCGGCCTTGGTCGGAGGCACGCTGTAGTTCTGCATCCAGCCCGACGACGAGCCGGCATAGCCGACCACGATATTGCCATCCTTGTCCAAGGCCTCGGCTGGATTGGCGAACGCCGCCGCAACGGCCAGCGCGCCAACGGCCGAAGCCGCTATCAGACGTTTCATGTAGTTCCCTCCCGGTTGCACGAGTCGCGAAAGCGGCACAAAATCGCGCCGAGCACGCCTTTGTCAAGTGGGTAAACATTATCGGCCTGCCGGGCGGATTCGAATTTTCTGTTGATTCGGCAACCCCTGTTCAATTAGGAAACAAGTCGCGGGGGTCGAAAGCCACGGTCGAAAGCGCGCGAGGCTTGGCAGCGTGCGAGCGTAGGGCTTTCGCGAATTCTGGAGACGACACATTGTCCGGCGAAATCGGCAAGGGCGCGACCGTGCGCGGACGCGACGACGGCTTGACATTGCAGGCCATCGACGTGTCGGTCCGCTTTGGTGGCTTGACCGCCGTCGACTCGGTCAACGAGACCCTGCATCGCGGCGAGATTCTCGGATTGATCGGCCCGAACGGCGCCGGCAAGACCACCTTCGTCAACGCGCTGACCGGCTTCCAGGAGCCGACCTCAGGGCAGGTCAAGCTCGGCGACCGCGAGATATCGGGCCTCTCGCCGCACTGGATCCGCCGGCACGGCGTTGCGCGCTCGTTTCAGGCGGGCCGCCTGTTTCGTGATCTGCCGGTGAGCGAAAACGTCGAAGTCGCTGGCGTCAGCATGGGTCTGTCGCGTCGACGGGCGCATAAACACGCCATGGAATTGATCGAGTGGATCGGCCTCAAGGACAAGGCGCGCCAACCTGCTGGCGTTTTGCCCTATACCGACGAGCGCCGGGTCGGCATCGCGCGCGCGCTCGCTATGCAGCCGGCGTTTGTCTTGCTCGATGAACCGGCGGCCGGCATGTCCGACCTGGAATGCGACGACATCATGCGTTTGGTCCGGGAAATTCCAGCCCGCTTTGGCTGCGGCGTGCTCTTGATCGAACACAACATGCGTGTCGTGATGGGTGTGTGTCAGCGGATCCATGTGCTTGATTCGGGTAAGACCCTTTCGCGCGGCTCGCCCGACCAAGTGCAGAAGGATCCCGCCGTGATTCAAGCCTATCTCGGGCACGGTTGATGACGACACTCCTCAAAGTTGACAATATCACAGTGCATTACAGCCGCTTGGCGGCGGTGCGCAACGTCTCGGTCGACGTGAGCGAGGGTGAAATTGTTTGCATTGTCGGGCCGAATGGCGCCGGCAAGTCGACCACGCTCCTGACAATCTCCGGCATTCTCAGCCCGACCGAAGGCACCGTGACCTTCGGTACGAAAAACATCACGGGCGCGAATCCTGAAAACGTGGCGCGTATGGGAATTTCGCAGGTTCCCGAGGGCCGCCATGTCTTTACCGCGCTCAATGTCGAGGAGAATCTGCGGATTGGCACGCGCATGCGGCGCGACCGGGGCGAGATCGAGAAGGACTTCAACATGGTCCTCGAAATGTTCCCGGTGCTCGCGGAGCGCAAGCGCCAGTCCGCGGGCAAACTCTCCGGCGGCGAGCAGCAAATGCTGGTCATTGGCCGGGCGCTTTTGACGCGGCCGAAGCTGATGACCATCGACGAGCCTTCGCTCGGTCTCGCGCCCAAGATCGTCGATCGGGTCTATGAGGTCCTGACCGATCTTCGCAATCGCATGGGTCTGACGCTGTTGATCGTCGAGCAAAGCTCCGAGCGCGCGCTCAAGGCCGCCGATCGGATTTATGTGCTGAGAAGCGGGCAGATCCAGTTGAGCGGCAACGCGAAGGACCTGCGCGACGGCGAGAAGGTCAAGCAGGCCTATTTCGGCTTCACCGAAGGCGTCAAGCACGTCGGCGAGGTCGCCTTCTGATGGGTTATTTCATCCAGGTCATCATCGACGCGCTCAGCCTCGGTAGCCTCTACGCCTTGGCGGCGCTCGGCATTGGCCTCTTGTTCGGCGTGCTGCGGCTGATTAATTTCGCACATGGCGACTTCATCACGCTCGGCGCCTATGCGCTGATCGTGCCGGCCTATGGCCCGAACGCGATTCGCTTCGTCGCCGATTTCCACCCGGTGCTGCTGGTTATTTGCACCATCTTGATCGTCGTCGCCATCGCGCTGATTTCCGAGTTCCTGGTGTTCCGACCGTTGCGCTATGCGTCGGCCGCGACGCTGATGGTCGGGTCGTTCGCGCTTTCCTATGTCATCCAGAACTTGATCATCATGATCTATAGCGGGCGACCGAAGTCGCTCGATCTGTGGTCCGTTCTAACGGAGATCAAGTTCGACGTCAGCGGCGTGGATATCGCGTTGCTGCCATTGCTGATCATCGCCGTCACGTTAATCTTGATGGCGCTGCTCGTCCTGTTCTTGAAGCGAACCCCCTGGGGCGTGCAGATGCGTGCCGCTGCCGAAGACTTCAAGATGGCGCGCATGCTCGGTGTGCGCGCCAATTTCGTGATCTCGCTGGCCTTCGTGCTCTCGGGCGCGCTCGCCGCGGTCGTTTCGCTGCTGTTCGAGGTGCAGACCGGCATCTTGACGTTCCGTATGGGCACGCCGCTCATGGTGTTCGCCTTCATCGCCACCGTGATCGGCGGCATGGGTTCGCTGGTCGGCTCGGTGGTCGGTGGCATGGCGGTCGGCGTGGTCAGTTCGATCCTCCAAGCCGGGCTTCCCCCGGAGGTACGCGGCTATCGCGACGTCTTCGTCTTTGGCCTGGTGATCTTGGTATTGCTGCTCAGGCCACAGGGCATCGTGCTCTCGCGCGCCGCCCGCGAGCGCGTCTAGAGTCGGTCCGGAGTAAGCACGGATGGTTAGCACCACGGAAGCCGGGCGCGATCGTAAGCGCCCATCGTTCAAATACTCGATCGAGGCGAAAGGCCCGATCTTGCTCACGGTGCGCGCTTGGTGGCCGCCCGTTCTCTGGTCGATCGTGCTGCTTCTCATTGTTGTCATCGTCATGGGCGCCGGCAGCCTGACCATGCAGAAGACGCTGATCGACGCCTTGATCAAGCTGATGGTCGTGGTCGGGCTTTACGTCTTTATCGGCAATTCGGGCATTCTTTCGTTCGGCCATATCGGCTTCATGATGATCGGCGCCTATGCCGCCGCCTGGCAAACCTGTTGCCCCAAGACCAAGAAGCTGTTCATTCCGGGCCTGCCCGACTACATGCTGACGCATCAATTCCCGTTTATCGTTTCGGTCGTCGTGTCGGGCCTGTTGGCGGCGTTCATCGCGCTGATCGCGGGTTCGGTCTTGATGCGATTATCGGGCATCGCGGCATCGATCGGCACTTTCGCCTTCCTCATGGTGATGTACTCGTTCTATTTGCGATGGGACCCCTGGACCCGCGGCGCCAGCACCATGACCGGTTTGCCCGTGCACACCGATTCCTGGGTCATGCTCGCCTTCTGCGTTATCGTGATGTTCGGCGCCTTCGTTTACGCCCGCTCGCGTTATGGGCTGTCGGCCAAGGCATCGCGCGACGACGAGGTCGCCTCCAAGGCGGCCGGCGTCAACGTGGTCGGCCAGCGGCTGCTCTCGTTCGTGGTCAGCGCCTTCATCGTCGGCATGGCCGGCGCGCTGTTCGGCCACTTCCTCGGCATTCTGACGGTCGACTCCTTCGGCCTGCCGCTTACCTTCATCACCCTCGCGATGCTGGTCGTCGGCGGCATGCAGAGCCTGTCGGGCGCCGTACTTGGCGCGATTGTGATCTCGACCCTGTTCGAAGCGCTGCGCCAGCTTGAGGTCGGCTTCGATGTTGGTGGCACGTTGGTGGCGCTGCCGGGCGGCGGCCGCGAGGTCGGCATTGGTATTCTGATGTTGGTGATCCTGATCTTCCGGCGCAACGGCCTGACCGCGAACCAGGAGATCTACTGGCCATTCCGGGGCGATGCCATGGCCAAGACCGCGATGACAAGGCGGTCATAGGATCGCGCGCGCTTTTCCGAGGAGGCGCCGCCACAAAAAAAAGACCCCGCCAAGTCTGGCGGGGTCTTTCCGTTTTTGAACCGACGCCGCTCAGGGCACGTTGAGGTGGATGTCGGTAACGAAGATGTCGTCCTCGATTTTCACGATCGCGACTTCGAGGCCCACACCGGCTTCCGCGCTGTCGAACGTGTTGGTGTAGGTGCGGAAGCCATTGGCGTCGACCGTCCCGTCGGTGGTCCAGCCGGTGCCCTTGAGGTCGACCTGGTCGCCCTGATTGCCGACGATGTGGAGCGTGGCCGAGGTCGGCCCGCCATCGGCGGCGTCCGTGATGTCGAGCACGTCCTGGGCGCTGAGCGCGATCTTGGTGCCCTGGAACGTGCCCTTGGTGTGTTCCTCGGTGAGCAGGATGACCTCGAGGCTCTGATACTTCGCGTCGAAATCCGCCTGGCTCACGAAGCCTGCATGGAGATCGATCGCCGTCACCTGCGTGGCGGAGACCGCCTGCTCGGGCCCGCTGAACCCGGGGAACGCCAGGTCGAAAATTGCCCGCGCGCCCTCGTCGATACGCAGCACGTCAGTGCCGGTGTCGCCATCGAGCAGAGCGTCGGCGGCATCCCACACCAGAATGTC